>CAYXKQ010000023.1:14121-15242 GCA_964465715.1 uncultured Chloroflexota bacterium | reverse complement strand
CGACCCGCAGTTCGCACCCGGCCAGACGGTGCAGCACGCCACCTTCGGCACCGGCGAGGTCCTGGATTCCCAGATCGCGCACGGCGAGGAGATCGTCAAGGTCCGGTTTGATACCGGCGAGACGAAGAAGCTGGCCGCCGCCTACGCCCGCCTGACCGCGATCCCCGCTGCCGAACCCGGTTGATTGGCTATGGGGATCCGGCTTCAGGGGGCCGACCGGAAAGCAGCAGCCGCAGTCCATCCTCGCTGAGGATTCCGACCCCCAATTCCTGGGCCCGGGCCAACTTGGAACCGGGTTTTTCGCCGGCCACCAGGTAATCGGTGTTCTTGCTGACCGAGCCGGTGACCTTGCCGCCGACCGAACGGATCTGCTCCCTTGCCTGGCGGCGCGTCATCTGAGAGAGCGCGCCGGTTAGAACGAACGTCTTGCCGGCAACCTGCGGGACCGCCGAAGTCGCCGCTGGCTCGGGATCCTGAAGGCGCAGCCCGGCTTCGCGCAGATCCTGCACCATTGCCCGGTTGCCAGGGTCCTGGAAATATGCCGCCACCGAAGCCGCAATGAGCGGACCGATCTCGTCGACTGACGCCAGGTCCTCGGCAGTGGCGTCGGCGATCGCGTCGAGGTCGCGGTAATGGTGGGCGAGCAGCTCGGCGGTGCGTTCACCGACGTGGCGTATGCCTAGGCCGTAAAGCAGGCGCTGCAGCGGCGCTTGCTTGGACCGCGCCAGCCCGCCGATTACCCGGGCGGCCGATTTCTCGCCCAGTCTGATGGGATTCGGAATGCGTGCGAGTTCATCGGCGTCCAGTTGGAACAGATCGCACGGCCGCGTGACGAGCCCGCGCTCGACCAGGCGCCGCGCCAGCACGCCCCCGATTCCGGCGACCGCCCCGGGCAGGTCGCCGGCAGGCCTGGTCAGGCGCTCGAGAAATGGGTGCAGGCGCCGAACATCCCACGGCGGCCCGTGCGCGGTGGCCGGTTCGGAGCCATGGTCTGCGACGCCGTCGAAAGGGGGGCCGGACGATTTGAGGTCGTCGAGGAGACTTTGATTTGACGGGTTGCTGAAGAACTCATGCAGGGCGTCCGCCTGGCGTCCGCTTACGCATCCGCTTTCCACCAGGGC
>CAYXKQ010000023.1:8469-14021 GCA_964465715.1 uncultured Chloroflexota bacterium | reverse complement strand
TGGCCGCCTTCGACCAGTTCCTCCACCAGCCACTCACCCAGGCCGTCGATATCCATGGCCGCCCGGTGACCGAAATGCAGGATCGATTCCTTGAGGCGGGCCGGGCAATTCGTATTCGGGCAACGCCATACGACTTCGCCCTCGGGCCGTTCCAGGGCGGTCGAGCACGCCGGGCAGGCGCTGGGAATCGGGATCGCATTGCGCACCGCACCGTGTTTGATCACCCGCAGGACCTTGGGGATCACGTCGCCCGATCGCTCGACCAGCACCCTGTCGCCGATCTGCAGTCCGAGGCGATCGATCTCGTCGAAGTTGTGCAGGGTTGCGCGCGAGACCGTGACTCCGCCGATCCTGACCGGTTTCAGGTGCGCGCGCGGGGTAACCGCACCGGTTCGGCCAACCTGGATATCCACGTCCTCGATGAACGTTTCGGCTTGCTGGGCGAGCGGCTTGGCGGCAATTGCCCAGCGGGGCGCCTTGGCGGTAGCGCCCAGCCGTTGCTGGACCGGGGTCGAATCGACCTTGAAGACCAGGCCGTCGATTTCGTATTCCAGCGATTGACGCCGGTCCATCCAGCGATCGCGGAATTCGCGCAGTCCCCGCAGTCCTTCCAGGCGCTCGCGATGCGGGTTGATCTTGAACCCCAGCGCCGCCATCAGTTCCAAGCCCTGCCAGTGCGATTTCCCCCACGGCCGGCCGTCAACCAGCAGGGTGTAGCAGTAGCAGTCCAGGCGGCGCCCCGCGGTGACTCCCGGGTCCAGCATGCGCAGCGACCCGGCGGCGGCATTGCGCGGATTGGCGAAAACGTGCCCGCCTTCGGCGGCCTGGCGTTGGTTGAGCGCCGCGAACGCCGCTTTGGGCATTACCACTTCGCCGCGCACCTCGAAGCCGGAATCGAGCCCGGCGTCGGATAGCGCTCCGCGATCGACCGCCAGCGGCAGCGAGCGCAGCGTCTGCGCGTTGGGGGTTATCACCTCGCCCGCGATCCCGTCACCGCGGGTCAGCGCCAGCGCCAGGCGGCCATCGGCGTAGCGCACCGCCATCGAGACCCCGTCGAGCTTCAGCTCGCCGACATAGGCGATGGTCTCTTCGCCGGCGCCCTCTCGGACGCGGCGATCGAATTCGGCCAGCTCATCGTCATCGAACGCGTTGTCGAGACTGAGCATCACCGACGAGTGATCGGCTTTTTCGACCCCGGGGCGCGGAGTCCCGCCAACCCGCCGGGTGGGCGAATCGGGGGTTACCAGCTCGGGGAATTCCGATTCCAATGCCAGCAGTCGGCGCAGCATCCGATCGAATTCGGCGTCGGTGATTTCGGGGCGATCGAGCACATAGTAGAGGTGTTCGTGCCGGACCAATTCGCTGCGCAACCGGGCGACCTTTGCGGCGGCCTCGCGGATGCCTGGGCCGGCGGAGGGATCGGCTGGGTTCACTTGATTGGGTTGCCCCGGTGCTTGATCGTGCGGCGATAAAACGGGTCGCATCGCGCGAATCGATTTTCCCTTTGCCGGCCCCGAGGCGGGGAAACTCCCCTCCGACATCGCCGCGGTCGGCGGCCGCGGATCAGGTGTCCCCCGATCCCGGTTCAATCAGGTCGGTCGGCACCGGCCGGGATTCGCCAAACGGCGGCGTGCGGCCGGGGCACCGGAGCCCGCCGGACAGCCACGCGTCGTGGGCTAGAGCGTGTTTCAGGGAATCAGGGCGATATCGCGTCCGCTATCAGGGCCGTGTACGCGTTCTGGCCGACCTTGGTCAGATGGACGTGGTCTCCCTCGAGCCACTCCGGTTGGTCGGCGCTGAGCGTGTGCCAGTCGATGAATCTGACCTTGCTCCAATCGGCGGTAGGCGCCAGTTGCTCGTTCACGAAAGACTCCCAGGAACGGGGCGCGCGAATGTTCAAGACCACCAGGCGATCCAAGGCGATGCTGAGGCGGCGCAGCTCTTCAAGTTGGGCGGGATCAAAGATTCCATTAGTCCCCAGGTGCAATACGACCACTTCCGGGCGTTCGGTCGGCGGTTTAGCCACCTCGGCGCGGATCCGGGCGACCCCCTCCGGAAACTGGGCCGATTGGACGGCTTCGACTCGAATCTGGGGGAATTCCGCCAAGAGTTCGTCGGCCGCTCCCAGCATGACCGAGTCGCCGATCGCCAGCACGCGCGGCCAGACGAGAGGTGCCTTCGGGGCCGGCCGCGGCGCGGCCGTGCCCGGTTGGTACTGGATTGAAATCAGGTTGCTGGTGAAAGCCGAAACCTGTCCGTTGGCCGGGCTTTCAATTTCCGCTTCCATTCGCTCCGGGCTGGAACTTGCGGCCGCGGGCACCGGTTGTACGGCGATTTCCGCGACCGGCCGTTCCTGGGCCGCCTGCGGCGCCCGGGTTCGGTTCCCGGTTCCGGCGCCCGAAGCGGCGACGCTGACCGCGACCGGCGACGGGTCGGGCGCGAACTCCAACGCCGTTGCGCCGGCGTCCGGGGCCGATTCCCGGTGTCCGGCCGCGGCGACGCCGCCGTAGGCTGCCAGGAGGACCAGGCACAGCGACGAGGCCACCACGCCCGGGAACTCGGAACCGAAGCCGGCGCGGCTTCGCCGCAACATCCGCCGCAGTCCGGCCAGCGCGGGGCCCCGGCGTGGGGCGATCTCCCGACGCAGCGGGACCTCGACCAGGCGGAATGAAAACTCCGCCAGGGCGACCAGCAGCCCCAGGCGCAGCAGGAGGCCGAGCGGCTCGGTCAGCTCTATCCCGGCCAGCGCCGCAGGTGCCGGCAAAAGCAGCAGCGGCCAGTGCCAGAGGTAGATGCCGTAGGAACGGCGGCCGATCCAGCGCAGCGGGCGCCAGCTCAGGGAGCGGACCAGGGCGTTCTCTTCGGTCGTGGCGACTGCGACCGCAAGGCCGGCCAGGATCGCGATCCCCGGGTAGCCGCCGCGGTAGAGGAAGCCGTCCCATTCGTGCAGCAGGGCCATCGCGGCGATGATTCCGGCCAGCGCCGCCGCGCCGGACAGGGTCAGCACTATCCGGTTGCTCGGGATAGTCTGGGGCCGGGTGTGCACGAGAACCGCCAGACTCGAACCCACGGCCAGGCCGAACGCATGCGTGTCGGTGCCGAAATACACGCGCGAAACGTCCGCGAACGGAACGTAAAGCAGCCCCATGAGCAGGGCCGAGGCCACCGCCAGAACCAGGGCCATGATTCCTACCGCGCGCCGCCCGCCCAGGCGCAGCGCGACGACGACCGCCAGTGGCCAGACCAGGTAGAACTGCTCTTCGACCGCCAGCGACCACAGGTGCGTGCCCAGCGACGGCTGCCACTGGGCAAAGTACGGGACGTCGCGCAGGATGAAATCCCAGTTGGTGACAAATAGCAGCGCAAAGCGCACGTCCTGGAGGAAGCGCCAAATCAGGTCCGGCGCCGCCAGCAGCAGGTAGGCCCCCACCCCCGCCAGCATCAGCAGCAATGCGGGCAACAGCCGCGCCGCGCGCCGCCGCCAGAAATCGGCGAGCGAGATCGCGCCGTCGCTGTCGCTCTCGCGCAGCAGCAGGGTGGTGATCAGGAATCCCGAAATGACGAAGAAGACGTCCACGCCCAGGAATCCGGCCGGCAGCCAGGTGGCGCCGGCGTGAAACGCCACCACCGCCAGGACCGCGAGGGCCCGGAGCCCATCCAGGGCGGGCCAGTAGCGCGGAGAGGAGCCTGCGGGAGTCATCTGCGATGCGTCCGCCTCGGCGGCGGACGCAGTCTTTGTCGCTAGGTCAGGCCGGAGTAGCCTGAAGCTGCCGTAACCGCTCGGTGGCGGCCACCATGTTCCGCAGTGCCGGTTCGACCTCTTCCCAGCTTCTGGTTTTGAGCCCGCAGTCCGGGTTCACCCAGAGCTGTTCGGGCCGCAGGTATTCCAGCGCCGCCTGCAGTCGCTGCTCCATCTCCTCGGTCGATGGAATGCGCGGCGAATGGATGTCGTAGACGCCGGGTCCGATCTCATTCGGGTACTCGAATTCGACGAAGGATTCGAGCAGCTCCATATTCGAGCGCGACGCCTCGATCGAGATCACGTCGGCGTCGAGCGCGGCGATGGCTTCGATGATGTCGTTGAATTCCGAATAGCACATGTGGGTGTGAATCTGGGTCGAATCGGCCGCCCCGCAGGACGACAGCCGGAAGCACTCGACCGCCCAGCGCAGGTAATCGGCGTGTTCGGACTCGCGCAGCGGCAGTCCCTCGCGGATGGCCGGCTCGTCGAGCTGGATCACCGAGATCCCGGCTGCCTCCAGGTCGGCGACCTCGTCGCGCAGCGCCAGCGCCAGTTGCTGGCAGGTCCGCTCGCGTGGCTGGTCGTCACGCACGAACGACCACATCAGGATGGTCACCGGGGCGGTGAGCATGCCCTTGACCGGCCGGTCGGTGAGAGATTGGGCGTACTCGGACCAGCGGGTCGTCATCGGCGCGGGGCGCCATACGTCGCCGAAGATCAGCGGCGGCCGAACGCAGCGGCTGCCGTAACTCTGGACCCAGCCGTTGGCGGTGAACGCGATTCCTTCGAGCTGTTCGCCGAAGTACTCGACCATGTCGGTGCGTTCGAATTCGCCGTGGACCAGGACGTCGATGTCCAGGTCTTCCTGGGCCTTGATGGTGCGGGCGATCTCGGCCCGCAGGAAGTCTTCGTACTGCTCCAATGTCTGGCGGCCGCGGCGGAACGCCTGCCGCTCTCGCCGGACCTCGCCGGATTGGGGGAAGGAGCCGATCGTCGTAGTCGGCAGCGGGCGCAGTTTCAGGTGATCACGCTGGGATACGGCCCGCTCCAGGTAGGGGGAGCCCCGACGGAACATACCCTCGGTCACGCCGTCCAGTCGCTTGGCAACGGCCGCATTGTGGATTCGCTCGGAGCTTGCCCGCGAGCGTTGCGCGGCGCGGGCGCCGGCAAATGCACCTTCGTGGCTTGGCTGTCCGTTCATCGAACCGGCGATCGCGGCGATCTCACCCAGTTTCTGTTTGGCAAATGCCAGCCACTGCTTGAGCTCGTCGTCCAGATCGGTTTCATTCTCCAGGTCCACCGGGCAGTGCAGCAGCGAGCAGGATGGTGCAATCAGGACTCGTTCGGCGCCCAGTTCGGCGGCCGCGGCGCGCACCGTGTCCCGGATCCGATCCAGGTTGGCCCGCCAGACGTTGCGTCCGTCCACCAGTCCCAGCGACAGGGACCAGCCGCTCGACTTGGCGGCCGCGATCGCCGGCTCCAACTGTTCCGGCGCGCGGACCAGGTCGATGTGCAGGATTTCCAGCGGCAGGCCTTCCAGCAGGGCCAGGTTCTCTTGCAGGGCGCCGAAGTAGGTCCCCAGCACGATGCCCGGCCCGGCGGCCGTCAGCCGCGGGTAGGCGGAACGGAATGCGTCGGCCGCATCCGGGTTCAGGTCGGTTACCAGGACCGGTTCGTGCAACTGGACGTGCTCGGCACCGGCCTGGGCCAACTGACCCAGCAATTGCTCGTACACCGGCAGGAGCCGGTCGAGCAGGTCGAGCGGGTTGGAGTCGTCGACCGATTTGCTCAGCAACAGGTAGGTGACCGG
>CAYXKQ010000023.1:0-8459 GCA_964465715.1 uncultured Chloroflexota bacterium | reverse complement strand
ATCAGCACCGGTGTGGTCTTTATCCCCAGCGAGAGCGCTTCGGCAAATTCCGAACGTGGCTTGGTCGAATCGAGTGCAAATTCCTGGTCGCGGGCAAGTTCAGGCACCACGTAGTGGTAGTTGGTGTCGAACCATTTGGTCAGTTCGCAGGCGTGAACGTCGCCCTGCGGGCCCTGGTAACCGCGGGCCATCGCAAAGTGCACGTCGAGCTGGCTCAGGCCTTCAAGGCGCCTGAACCGCTCCGGCACCGTCCCGACGACTTCGGTCATGGCAAGCATCTGGTCGTAGAGCGTGAAATCGTTGCTGGGTATGAGGTCGATTCCGGCGTCGCGATGGCTCTCCCAGGTGTAGCGGCGCAATTCGGCGGCTTTTGCACGGAGTTCATCGGCGCCTAATCGGCCTCTCCAGTAACGCTCGACGGCGCGCTTCAATTCGCGCTTGGGCCCGATGCGCGGGTATCCCAAGCTCAAGCTTCTGATCATGAAATTTGCCTGAACGGGGCGTTGATTGAGGGGCCTGGAAACCGGTCGCGGATTGCCGGGGCCGTTGGCCACAGGGATTTTATTTGAGGATTTGTGCCCGCCGCGGCGCACGCGGCCGGGTTATCCGATAGGCAGGTTGGGCGCTGCCGCCCGCACCCGCTGGCGTTCCGAATCGGCCCATTTCTGGGCGGACTCGATCTGGGCCTGCACCTGGATCGGCGCGGTCCCGCCGGGCGAAGTTCGCGCCCTTACCGCCCAGCCCGGTTCCAGACGTTCGAGCGCCTGTTCGTCGAAGTTCTGGTCGAAAGTCCGCAGGGTTTCAAGGTCCACGGTCGGAAGGTCCCGGCCCTGTTTTTCCAGGTCGGCGACCAGGGAGCCGACTGCGGAGTGGGCGCGGTCGAAAGGCACGCCCTTGGCGACCAGGTAGTCTGCCAGATCGGTGGCAGCCGAAGCCCCCATGGCGGCGATTTCGCCAAGCCGGTCGGGGCGGAAATGCAGATTGGCGATCAGGCCCGTCATAGCCTGCAGACCGGCGAGGATGTCGTCCTCGGCCCCGTAGACCGCCTGCTTGTCTTCCTGCAGGTCCAGGTTGTAGGCCAGCGGCAACGATTTGAGCGTGGCTTGAAAGCCGGCCAGCCGGCCGATCGCGGTTCCGGCCCGCCCCCGCACCAGTTCGGCAACGTCGGGGTTCTTTTTCTGCGGCATGATGCTGGACCCGGTGGACCAGGCGTCGGGCAGCACGACCGCCGCGAACGGCTGCGAGGCCCAGATCACGATTTCCTCGGCCAGCCGCGAGAGGTTGACCGCCGCCAGGCTGCAGAGCTGAAGGAATTCGACCACGAAATCCCGGTTGGCGACCGCGTCCACGCTGTTGTTGCAGGTGCGCTCGAATCCGAGCCGGCGGGCGATGTATTCGGGGTCGATCGGGAAGGAGGTGCCGGCCATGGCTCCGGCTCCGAGGGGCAACTCGCCGGCGGCGTCAAGTCCGAACTCACAGCGCCGACAGACGCGTCGCACCGCCTCGGCGTGGGCGAGCAGGTGATGGGCCAGCAGGATCGGCTGACCGACCTGCAGGTGGGTCATCCCGGGCGCCAGGGTGCCGCCCTGCTCGGCGGCCCGCCCCACCAGCGCTTCGAAGAGATCCAGCGCCCCCGCCCAAACTTCGGCGGTTGCCCGCCGGACGTACAGCTTGAAAGCCGTGGCTACCTGGTCGTTGCGCGAGCGCGCCGTCCGCAGGTGGCCGGCGCTGGGACCGACCGCCTCGCCCAGGAGCCGTTCGACCAGCGAGTGGATGTCTTCATCGCCCCCGTCGACGGGAACGCCGTTGGCGGCAAAGTCGGCCGCGATCCGGCGCAGGCCGGTGACGATCGACTCGGACTCGGTCTGGTCCACGATCCCGCAGCGGCCGAGCATCTCGACATGTGCGACGGCGACCGCGAGTTCTTCACGCCAGAAGCGCGCGTCGCGGCCCAGCGAGGCGGTGAACGCCATCGCGGCGCTGCCGCCGCCGGCGCCAAATCTACCTGCCCAGAGACTCAAGCCGGGTTCGTCCTCCGCCGCTGCAGGCAGCGGCATTTGCCGGTGGAACAGTTCCCCGGCACCACATTCAGCCTAGATTGTCGGCGCTCAGGCCGGCGTCAATTTCCCCCGGGCGGCAGGAGCTTTTCGCCCCCGGCGCCGAGTTGGAGTTGTGCCTGGGTCTGCTGGCTGAGACCGTGCAGCTTTATGAATCCGACGGCGGCGTTGTGGTCGAAGCTGTCGTCGGCACCATAGGTGGCCAGTTCCGGCCGGTAAAGCGAGTCCTCGGAGCTGCGCCCGGTCACCGTTGCGTGCCCCTTGTGCAGTCGCATGCGGACTGATCCGGTAACTTTCTCCTGGTTGGAGCCCAGGAACGCGGCCAGGTCGCGGTGCAGGCCGGAGAACCAGAGCCCGTCGTAGACCATCCTTGCGTACTCGGCCGAGACCTGCGCCTTGAACCGCATCTGGTCGCGGGTCAGCGTCATCGTTTCCAGCGCGTAGTGGGCCCGGTGCAGGATTTCGGCCGCCGGCATTTCGTAGATCTCGCGTGACTTGATTCCGATCAGGCGGTTTTCGATATGGTCAGCGCGACCGATCCCGTGTCTGCCGCCGATCTCGTGCAGGCGCGTTATCAGCTGAACCCCTTCCATCTCCTCGCCGTCCAGCGAGACCGGAACGCCGGCCTTGAACCCGATTTCCAGATCGCGGGGTTTTTCGGGGGCGTCCGCGGGGTTGGTGGTCCAGAGCCAGACGTCATCGGGCGGTTCGTGCCAGGCGTCCTCGAGCACCCCCGACTCGATGCTGCGGCCCCACAGGTTCTCGTCGGTCGAGTAGGGGCTCTCTACCGTTACCGGGATTTCGAGGCCACGCGAAGTCGCGTATTCAATCTCCTGGTCGCGATTCATGCTCCATTCCCGGATCGGGGCGATGATGCGCAGATTCGGATCCAGGGTGGCGATGGAGACGTCGAACCTCACCTGGTCGTTGCCCTTGCCGGTGGATCCGTGAGCGACCGCCACCGCGCCGACCTTGCGGGCGGTCTCCACCAGCAGCCAGGCGATCAGCGGGCGCCCCAGCGCGGTGGCCAGGTAATAGGCGTCCTCGTATTTGGCCCCGGCCTGCAGCGAAGGGAAGACAAATCGCTCAACGAAGAGCGCCCGCGCATCCTCAACGTGGGCCTCGATTGCGCCGTTGGCCAGGGCGCGTTCGGGCACCCCATCGAGCTCGCGACCCTGCCCCAGGTCGATGGTAAGGGCGACTACCTCGAGGTCGTAGTTCTCCCTGATCCAGGGGATCGCCACCGATGTGTCGAGTCCGCCCGAATAGGCCAGGACTACCTTGTCCATTGCCGGTCCCTGAGGTCGGCGGTCAGGCGCCGATGGATTCGGCGAGGATCGACAGGGCGTTGTCGACCTCTTCGTCAGTGACCGTGAGCGGCGGGACCATTCGGATCGCGGCCGCGGCGACCTTGACGACGATCAGTCCCTTCTCGCGCGCGTCGGCGACGACGTGGTCGGCCAGCTCGGGCGATTCGAGTTCGAATCCCTGCAGCAGACCGACGCCGCGCACGTCGACGACCTTGCCGCTGGCCCGCATGGCGTTTAAGCCCTCCACAAGCTGGTTGCCCCGCTCGCGGACGTGTTCGAGCAGACCGGTGTAGCGGATCGCCTGCATCACGACCCGCCCGGCGGCGCACATCGCCGGCGAACCGCCGAAGGTGTTGCCGTGGTCGCCGGGGCGTAGGGTCTGGGCGTGCTCCTTGAACAGCGTTGCTCCCAGCGGGAACCCGCCACCGAGGCCCTTGGCCAGGCAGATCAGGTCCGGATCAACGCCCCAGTGCTCGAATCCGTAGACATAACCTAGGCGCCCTATCCCGGTCTGCACCTCGTCGAAGATCAGCAGCAGGCCGTTGCGGTCGCAGACGTCGCGCAGTCCGGCAAGGTAACCGTCCTGGGCCGGCCAGACGCCGCCCTCGGCCTGGATCGGTTCGACCATGATCGCGCAGGTGTCGTCGCCTACTGCCGATTCGATGGCATCGAGGTCGTTGAATTCGACCTGCTTGAAGCCCGTCGGCATTGGTGCGAACGGTTCCTGGTAGGCGGCCGTTCCGGTCGCCGCGGTCATTGCCAGGGTCCGTCCGTGAAAGCCGCGCGCGGCGGTGATGACCTCGAATGCGCCGTCGCGATTGTCGCGACCGTACTTGCGCGCCGCCTTGACCGCGGTCTCGGTCGCCTCGGCTCCGCTGTTGGTGAAGAAAACGCGATCGAACGGCGACTCGTCGAGCAGCAGTTGGGCCAGCTCAATCTGCGGCACGCTGTAGTAGAGGTTTGAAACGGTTACCAGCTGGCGGGCCTGGTCGGCCACCGCGTCGGCAATATCCGAATTGGAGTGACCCAGGCAGCAGACTGCGATCCCGGCGACAAAGTCCAGGTATTCGCGGCCCTCGGTGTCCCAGACACGGGTCCCCTCCCCACGCACCAGCGTCATCGGGGGGCGCACGAAACACTGCGCGTAGTACTTGTCGGCGAGCGCTTGCCAGTCCATGTGAAGAAATGCCCGGGGTGTTGAGGGAGGAATGCCGGATCGGCCCCGGAGAGCCAAGACGGATTTTAGTGGCCGATAGAGGCCGCACGGCGACCGGAGCAATCACTGGACCCCGGCCGGATTTGACCCGAATCGGACGGTCCGGGCCGATCGCGTCCCGATCCCGACGCCGGTGATTGACTGATCCCGGGTCCGCCGCTCGATCGCTTCCCTGCAAATAGTCGCGGGTGGTCGATCCACCGGGCTTCAAACTCCCGGTCGCGGCCGGCGGGAGTACGGCCCCAGGAACGATCTTGACCCCGAATTTGGCGAGGCCATCCCAGGCGCGCCAGGGACTAGAGATCGGTAATGATCATCCGAGCCCCCGATCGATGGCGAACGGACTCGACTGGAGGCGGTACAACCGGATCGGGGGATATTCGGGTTGGCCGCAAATCCGGGAGCGAAAACCCGGCGATCGGCCAGTAAGGCTCCATACTCGAACGCCCCAAGGCCAGGCTATACGGCGATCGGTTCGATGCCGTCCGGCGGCTCGTAGTCCTCGAGGATCTCGCAGCCTTCGGGCCGGCTGTAGCTGGCCTGCATCACTTCCAGCGCGCCCCGCCAGCGTTTCAGGCTGGTGATGCGGACGCTTTCCGGGTAGGGCTCGACGATCACGCCGTCGCGCTGCGGCGGATGGACCATGATCGTGACCGGCCCTTGCAGGCGCTCGATGATGTCGGGGCGGTCGTCGCCGACGTACCAGAGACGCCCCATGTCCGACCAGACGACCTGGTCGCCCCAGCGTCCGGCGATCACTGCTCGGCGCCCTGCTGCAGCTTGCCGCGCGCGGCGGTCCGCTGGGCGGCGGCTTGCCCGAGCTGATCGTGGGTGATCGAACCCCAATTGGCACCGCAGTCGTCCGGCAATGCGATCACCGCGATCCCTTCCGCGGCGCACGTATCCAGCAGCGGCCCATCGGCGGTCGCCAGCGGCGCATCGCAAGCACGCGCAGTCTCCACCGCCACGCAGTCTGCAAGGCTGATTCCCCGCGAACGGCGATCGTAATGTCTGGCGCGCAGGAGACCCGCGTTCATCGCAATTTGCGTGTTGAGATCGGGCGGGTGTGAGAGTCCGAGTTGCGCAAGATCCAGGACCGCCTCGTCCTCGTCCAACCCGGACTGCCGCACCAGAATGTCAACCACCTCCGACACCCCCAGTACGGTTAGTGCCGCGTCATCATCGCCTTCAATCAACGTTTGAACGGGTTGCGCCGAATGCTCGCCCCTGAAGAATGCAAGCACCGCGTATGAATCGAGGATGATCACCGGGCATGGTCTCGTTCCCGGTCGTCGAATCGAGAATCCCTGCGAATCTGGTCCGTGGGCGGCAATCTGTAGCGGTGTTTTCCGCGAAGCGCCCCGAGCGAGTCATCGGCAAGCGGGCGCATCATGATTCGATCGCCAAGATCGACGACCAGCATCCGGCGGGCGCCCCAGCGCGCCCGCGCCTTGGCCGGAATCGACACTTGTCCGTTAGCCGAAACCCTCATCACGTAGCTGTCTTTCATTGATTCGGGCATAGTTGTATGGATGGATCCTTTCATTGTATGACTAGGGTAGTGGGCCGAGCGATGCGGTGACTCTTGCTGCGGCTGTCGCCGGCCCGCCGCTCGCAGCAGCGGCGGGCTCTGTTCGTCACTGTCCTGATTGCTGACGCAATTGGCCCACTCAGGGTTTGCGGCCGCGCCCTAAGCCGGATCTGCGACTCGGAGAAACCGGACGCACCTTCATAAACTCGGGCTTGCGATTGGTCCCCCGATCACCAAACTCAACACTCACCGACTGGCCCAAAACTCGCATGCGGGCAACGATCATCAACGCGACCAGCTATTTCGGCCTCGAACTGGTCCGCCTGCTAAGTACCCATCCGAACTTCAGCATCCACGAACTTACCGGCCGCAGCCATGCCGGCCGCCGGTTTGGCGAGGTTTTCCCACATGCCCAGACCTTTGGCGACGGGTCGGTGGCGCGAGATTGCCTGGTCACGACCGAGGATGCCGCAATCGATACCGACATTACCTTCTCATGCCTGCCCCACATGGCCTCGGCGGAAGTCCTGGCGCCGTACATTCAATCCGGGGTCAGGGTCATCGACGTGAGCGCCGACCTGCGATTGGCCTCGGCGGACGATTACCACACCTACTACGGCCACCCTCATCCCCGTCCGGATTTGCTGGATGGTGCGGTCTACGGACTGCCCGAACTGCACCGCGACGAAATCGCGTCGGCAAAGGCGGTCGGCAACCCTGGCTGCTACCCCACCGCGGCAATCCTGTCGGCCGCGCCGGCGCTCGCCGCCGGGTTGATCGAACCGGACATTGTGTTTGACGCCAAATCCGGGATTTCCGGTGCCGGGCGCTCGCTAAAGCTCGACAGCCATTACTCGGAAGTCACCGAGAGCATCCACCCTTATGGAGTCGACGGGCATCGCCACGCGGCCGAAATGATCCAGGAACTGGAATTGATTGCCGGCCGGGAAGTGGCGGTGACGTTCATCCCTCACCTGACTCCCATGATCCGGGGCATCCTCTCAACCGGCTATGCGCGCCTCACCCGCCCGGCCGAACCCGCCGCCATAAACGACCTTTATCGTGATTTCTACGCCGACGCTCCATTTGCGCTCGCGCTGGACCAGCCTCCGCGCAGCAAATGGGTTACCGGCTCGAACTTCTGCGCCGTGCACGCCCGCCCAAGCCCTGATGGACGGAGGCTGTTGATGTTCGGTGTAGTCGACAACCTCGTGAAAGGGGCGGCTGGCCAGGCGCTGCAGAACGCCAATTTGATGGCCGGATTCGACGAGCGCAGCGGACTAGAAGCAGCCCCTGCCTACCCCTGATTCAAATCCCGAAAAACTGCCGCTTCATATTCTGACGAAGCCCAAACATCCGAAAGTAGAGCCCTCGTGCCCAAAGCCGAAGATACGGTCAACCGCGCGTGGACGGTTGCGGAAGCCAAAGCGAACCTTTCGAAGATCCTGAGGCTGCCCGAATCCCAAGGACCCCAGCGCATCGGCATCCGCAAGCGGTTTGTCGTAATCCCGGAAGAAAGCTGGGTCGAGCATCAGCCAGATGAGCCAGATAGACGAATCCCGCTTGGCAAATGGCTTGTAGAAAACTCGCCGCGCGGCGCGAACCTCGAGCCACCGGATCGCCGTTAGCCCGATTGCCTTGTGCCTGCTGCAACTGCTCAGTTGCAGAGCGAATAGGCGACCCGCAGGCGCAGAATAATTGATTCAGGCCAGCTTGGCTGGATCTTGCCGCGGGGTAGGGCGCCTGCCCGGCCGGGATACGGTAGCCACCACCGATTACGCGGAAACTTCGCAAATCCACAAGTGAAGGGAATCCAATGGCAGAAGGAGTCTGCGCGCCGCTCGGCTTTGTCGCCGGAGGCCATACCTGCGGGATAAAACCCTCCGGTCAACCCGATCTGGCGGTGCTCCTGGCCACCGAGGCACCCGCCACGCTGGCGGGGGTGTTTACCCGGAACCGCTTCGCTGCACCCAGCGTTCGCTACAACCGCGCGGTTGTGGGTCGCGGCAAGGCCCGGGCGATCGTTACCAATTCCGGCATCGCCAACGCCGCTACTGGTCAGCCGGGTTTCGACAACACCTTGGAGCTGGCGCGCCTGACTGCCGAGCGATTCCAGGTCCCAGCCGACCAGGTCCTGGTCTGTTCGACCGGAATAATCGGCGTGCAGCTGCCAATGGAAGAACTCGCCGAAGGCGTGGCCTCAATCTCGGTCGGACGCGACGGCGGCCCGGCCGCGGCCGGGGCGATCATGACGACCGACGCCGGCCCCAAGTTCGGGCAACGCACGCTCGACGCGGGCGGCGGACAGGTGACGGTCGGAGCCATGTGCAAGGGTGCGGGAATGA
>CAYXKQ010000022.1:0-15260 GCA_964465715.1 uncultured Chloroflexota bacterium | reverse complement strand
TGATGTCGTCCCAGCTGGCGATGATGTCGTTGTTCGGCGTGCCGCTGAACTCGTAATCGGTGGTCGAAACCGACGGGGCCACGGTGCTTACCTGGCGGCCCTCGGACTCCCAGAGCGGGAAGTCGCCGTCGAGTATCCGCACGTCATCGTGACCGTAGACGTCGAGCACCCAGAGACCGCGCGACGCCCAGAGCGATGCGCGCTGGTCGTAGATGACGATGGTGGTATCGGGCGTGGCGCCGATGCTGGACATGACGCCGGCAACGTGCGCTGCAGGCGGGATCAGGCCGGCGACCCCGTCGATCTCCTGCTGGAACGAATCATTGGGCGTTATCCTGATCGCCCCCGGGATATGGCCCTCGGCGTACTGCTCTTCCTTGCGCAGGTCCAAAAGGAGGACCCGGTCGTTGTCGAGGTTGTCCTCGATCCACTGGGTCGTGACCAGCCGCTCGGTGTTGGCGTAGCCACGGTCGTCCAGGCCGGTGGCGAATTCGGGCGTTTCCTCCTCGAAGGGATTGCAGGCCATCGCCAGGGCGGCCACCGACAGCATGACCAGGGTAAGCCAGCCGGTTTGGCGGCCGAGTCGCCTCAGGCCGCCGGAAATTCCGGACCAGATGTTCATAAGACCTCTTTTTGATGTCTGTATTTGGGTGGGGAGACTGAGTCGCCCCGTCAATTTGGGTTGGGCAGGGTTATTCGCCGGCCGCCGCCGCGGCGTTGAAGATGTGAATCTCCCACTCGCCGGCGCGGCGCTCGGAAATCTCGCACCCGTATCCGCGCTTGAATGCTTCCGGCGGGATGGTGGCCAGGGCCGGCGGATGGTCCGTCCAGACCAGCAGTTCGGGCGCCCCCGGACGCACGTCGTCGAGTTCGCGGGTGGTGCGCAGCATCGGGTAGGGACAGATCTCGCCGCGTACATCGAGCACCGGCGCTTTGCTTTCTTCGGTCATGAGACGGTCTCCTCTTCCTCGATTGGAATTACCGCCGCCGGGCGCTTGCCCGGCGAGATGGTTATTGTTCGGGCGCCGTCGGCGGGCGGTTCGACCCGGCCGGCCAGGCCTTTGCCGGCCGCCGCCGCCAGCACCGACGTGGCGACGATTTCAAGGTCGGTATGGATTTGCAGGGCCGTTCCGGAGGCGGCCTGCCCGACCGCGGCCTGGGCCAGCCGGATCTGTTCCGGGGCCGGGCGGCCCCGCAGGTCGAGGGTCCGCGCGCTCACGGAAACCTCCTGATGAACGCGGTACCGGCATAGGCGCCGACGGCCAGCGCCAGGGCGTAGACCCAGCCGTTCAGGGCCAGTGAGGGAATCGCCGAAAAGAACGCCCCGATCGTGCACCCCAGGCCCAGCCCGGCGCCGTAGCCCATCACGATGCCGCCGCCGAGCGATTGCAGGTAGCGCCGCGGGCTGCGCGGGATGCGCAGGCGGAACTCCCGCGCCAGCAGCGCGGCCGTGAACGCCCCGGCGATGATCCCGGCGTTGAGCATGAATGCATCGGTGAACCAGGTCCCCTCGACGAAGCGCGGCACGCAGCCGGGAATGTCACTGATTCCGTTCAGCTCGCCGACCCCGGCGCCCACGCTGTCGGCCAGGTCGGAGACCCAGCGCGAGAGTTCGCCGACCACCCCAATTGGGCGGTAGCGGATGAACAGGAGGATGTTCACCGCCGCAAGGGCGACCCCGCCGATCAGCGGGGTCCACTCGGCGCGGAACACCTTGCGGGCGACGGCCGCCAGCGTGGTGTCCGGTCCGGCCGGAGCGGTTGCGGCCCTGCTGATGGGAATGGCGACCGACATGGCGGTGAAACCGCGGCGCTCCCACCAGGACACGCCGGCGAAGGCCAGCGCCAGCAGCACGAACGTCAACACGATCGCCCAGGTGTAAGTGAAGCTGGTCGGAATCCAGGCGACGATATCCCCGCTGATCTGGTTGTCCCACCACCAGTTCCAGGTGCGGTTCAGCGCATACAGGCCGATCAGCACGCCCCCGATCGCCACCCAGGAACCGATGTAACCCTCGCCCATGCGGTACAGCGATCCGCTCACGCAGCCGCCGGCGATGACCATGCCGTAGCCAAACAGCAGCCCTCCCAGCACGGTGGCTATGCCGAGGGGGAGGATATGGGCGTCGGAGGGCAAGACCCCCGACCCGGGGTTGGGCACGATGGTCGCCATCACCATCGCGAACCCGGCGGTGGCCACGGCCAGGCCGGCGATGATGCCGCGCAGCATGCGCCCCTGCCGCATCAGGAAAAGGTCGCGAAAACCGGCGACGAAGCAGAAGCGGCTTCGCTGGCAGATCGCCCCGAAGGCGACTCCAACGACCCAGAAAACCGGCCATGCAGCGTCAGCGCTCAGGGCAAGGAGGTAGACGACTGCGAGACCGACAAGCGATAAAAGGCCGCCGGCCGTTGAGCGATCCATCGCGCGGGTGGCGGCCGCGAGCGAACTCATTGCAAATCTTGGCATATTCAGGTGTTTTAGTCAAGAATTACCGTTGCGACGCGCCGGATCAATCCGATTCCGCATTTCGGGCATTAGTGTCCCGCCCCCGGCCCGGCCGGCGGGCGGACAGGTCTAATCCGAGATAAGCGGTCGCATTTGCGGGGTTTGCCGGCAGGGCCTGCCTTGCGCGCAGCGGCTTGCGGCACCGCGCCAGGGCGTCCCCGCGCCGCCGCCCGGTTGTCGACCGGGCCGGTGCTATACCGCCTGCAGCACCATCCCGCCGGCCGCGGTTAGCACGACCACCAGCCACGGCGGGATCTTCCAGAACGAGAGCAGGGCAAAGGCCGCCGCCGCCAGGGCGAAGTCGGCCGCCGATGAGACCGCGCCGGAGAAAACCGGATCATAGAGCGCCGCCAGCAGGATCCCGACCACGGCGGCGTTGACGCCCATCAGCGCCCGCCGCACCGACTGGATCGTTCGGATCCGGTCCCAGAGCGGCAACAGCCCCAGGACCAGCAGGAACGACGGGAGAAAAACGGCCGCCAGGGCGATCAACCCGCCAACCCACGCCGGTCCGGTGATCCCCATGATCGTTCCGAGGTACGCCGAGAACGTAAAGAGCGGGCCCGGGATCGCCTGCGCGGCGCCGTAGCCGGCGACAAAGTCGTTGCCCGAAACCCAGCCCGGTCCGACCACTTCGGCCTGCAGCAGCGGCAGAACCACGTGGCCTCCACCGAACACCAGCGAGCCGGACCGGTAAAAGCTCTCGAAAGCCTCCAGGACCGGGTCGGCGACTATCCGGCTGGCCACCGGCAGCAACAGCAAGAGCCCCGCGAACAAGACCAGCGCCAGCACCGCCAGGCCGATGCCCCGGCCCCGACCGGGAGGTGCGGCCGAACCTTCGTCCCCGGGGCGCAGTAATATGAGTCCCAGGGCGGCGCCGGCGGCAATGACCGACAGCTGCACCGCAACGCCCGATAGCAGCAGCAGCGCGATCGCCCCCAGTACCGCGATAGTGATGCGCGGTCGGTCGGGGGCGAGCTGATTGGCCATTCCCCAGAGGGCGTTGGCCACGACCGCGACCACGACTATCTGCAGGCCGCGCAGCCAACCGGCGTCGTCGCCGCCGAATTCGGTGACCCCGTAGGCGAACAGGATCATTGCCGCCGCCGAAGGCAGGGTGAACCCCAGCCAGGCCAGCAGCGCACCCAGGTACCCGGCGCGGCCGTAGCCGATCGCGATGCCCAGTTGCGAGCTGGCCGGTCCGGGCAGGAACTGGCACAGCGCGACGAGTTCCCCAAACCGCTCGTCGCTGAGCCATTTGCGCCGGACCACGTACTCGTCGCGGAAATAGCCGATGTGGGCGATCGGTCCGCCGAAAGACGTTAGTCCCAGGCGCGTGGCGACCAGCAGAATTTCCCAGAATCGCATCATGTACCGCCTCGTCTACGGCCGGCGCTGGCTAGGTGGCAATCGGCACCATTGTGGAATCGCGCAGCTTGCGATCGCGGGTCAGCAACGGAACGTTGTGAACCAAACTGGTGGCGGCGATGATCTCGTCGGCCGAATCACTCCGAAAGTCCAATCGGGTTGAGGCACGGGCGACCTCCAGCGTAAGCGGCCATACGTGCAGCCGGCCAATCGCGCGCGCGAATTCAGGCCGACCCAGGTCCAAGTCCATCCGGCCGAGTTGTTGGAACTTGGCAAGCTCCCAGAGCGCGATGGCCGAAATGGACCAGGGACTTTGGCGCAGGATACGCTGCTCGGCCGGCTTGAGATCTCCGGTCAGGGCGTGCACCAGCACGTGGGTGTCCAGGTTAACCACCCAAATCCCAGTCGAATCCGGTAGAGAGGATGTCGCCCTTGACCTTGATGAGTCCGCGCATGCTGCCGATTAGATCTGCGTCGCGCTGGCCGAATGGAATGACCTTTGCAACCGGCTTGCCGTGCTTGGTGACGACCAAGCCGTCGGCATCGAGTCGGTCCAGCAGCGCCAGGCACTGCTCTTTGAATTTGGCGGCCCCGATCGTTTCCACGGTCTCCCCTTTCGGCCCTAAAAGTAGTCAATTACACTGTCTGGACATATTATATGTCTACTATTCGGCGCTTACGGTCAAACTCGCAGGATCCGGGGGGCTAGGCAGCGCGCGGCCGAGGGCGCCGGACCAGCAATCAGATTAGGTTGGCCAGCGGATCCGATCGCGCCCAATGTCGCTTGGATTTGAAAATCTCGGCGAATGGACCGTGGGTAAGAATGGGGCGACGGCCGGACCGGGAAAGCCCTAGTCCGCCGCCCCGCCACCTGGCCGGGAGTCGAAAATGGCCAACCCCAAAGTCACCATTTACGGAATCCGGTCGTGCCCGGACTGCCGCCGGAGCCGGAAATTCCTGGGCGAAAACGGCGTCAGTTACCGCTGGGTCGACCTGGTCGAGCACCCGTCCGCGGCCACCGAATTTGAAGCGATCGCCGGCCACCGCCCGGTCCTGCCGACGGTCTGGATCGAGGGCCATGCGACGCTTTTCCGGCCCAGCAACGCCGAACTGGCCGGCGCGCTGGAAATCGAGGTCGGCAGCGAGCGCCGCTACTGGCCGCTGATCATCGTCGGTGGCGGACCCGCGGGCCTGACGGCCGCGATTTTCGCCACCCAGGACGGCATCGACGCCCTGATCATCGAGCGCGAATTCATCGGTGGCAACGCCAACGTCTCCGGCCAGGTCGAGAACATGCCCGGGTTCCCGGACGCGATCAGCGGGTTCGAGCTCAGCGACCGCCTGCGCGAACAGGCCCGGCGGGCAAAAGTCGAATTGGTCCAGGCGGCCGATGTGGTCGAAGTCGACAGCCTGGGCCGGTACCACACCGTGGTCACCGCCGACGGTTCTGAGTACAGCTGCTTTGCCCTGGTTATCGCCACCGGCAGCACGTACCGCCGAATGCGGGTGCCAGGGGAATCGAGATTCATCAACGCCGGGGTGCATTACTGCGCCGCCAGCGATGCGTTCGCCTATGCCGGCGAGGAGGTGGCGGTGGTGGGTGGCGGCAATTCGGCGGCCGAGGCCGCCCTGGCCCTGTCCGAGCACGCGGGAAGGGTGAACCTGCTGGTGCGCGGGGAGGGCCTGACCGCCAACGCGATCCTGGCCCAGCGGCTGCTGGAGGTTCCCAACGTGGAAGTGCAGTATCACCTGGACGTGCGTGAATTCTGCGGCGGCGATGAGTTCGAATCGGTGCTCGTGCGCGATGAGATCAGCGGCCAGGAGCGTCAGATCGGGGCCCGCGGGGCGTTCGTGTTCATCGGGATGGTCCCCAACTCCGGGTTCTTGCGGGGCAGCGCCGTCGCGCTGGACGATTGGGGGTTTGTCTGCACCGGACCGGACGCGCCGCCGCCGGACGCGGAGGCGGCCGAATTGACCGCGCTGCTGGGGGATTCACCGCCGCCCGCGCCCGGCCTGTTCGAGACATCCGTACCCGGGATATTCGCCGCCGGCGACATCCGCAAGAACAGCTCCAAATACGTTGCCACCGCCGCCGGCGAGGGGGCGGCGGTGGCAATGTCGGCCGGCCAGTATCTGCGTGCAATGGGCTGAAGGTCCAGGACCGCTCCGCCGGGCCGGTGGCCGGGCAAAATCGGGAAACGTTTGCAGGCTAGCGATTCCTTGTTCAGACGGCAGGTTTAGAAGATGACCCCAGATGCGCCGCAGAAAGTCCTCTGCGTCCTCTACGAGGACCCGGTAGCCGGATACCCGCCCGCCTACGCCCGCGACCACATCCCGCAACTCTCAAGTTACCCGGACGGGCAGTCGCTGCCGACGCCGGCCGACCTGGACTTCCGGCCCGGCGAGCTGCTGGGATCGGTCTCCGGGGGTCTGGGCCTGGGGAAGTTCCTGGCCGACTCCGGCCACGGCCTGGTGGTCACTTCGGACAAGGACGGTCCGGATTCGGTCTTTGAACGCGAACTGGTTGACGCCGACGTGGTGATCTCGCAGCCTTTCTGGCCCGGCTACCTGACCGCCGAACGTATAGCCAAGGCCGGGCGCCTGAAACTGGCCATCACCGCCGGCATCGGCTCAGACCACGTCGACCTGCAGGCAGCCATCGACCGCGGCATCACCGTGTGCGAGGTGACCTGGTGCAACAGCGTCAGCGTCGCCGAACACGCCGTGATGCAGATCCTGGCCCTGGTGCGCGACTACATCCCCCAGTACGGCTGGGTGGTCCGGGGCGGCTGGAACATCGCCGACGCGATCTCGCGTTCATATGACGTGGAGGGGATGGACGTCGGGGTCGTCGCGGCCGGGCGGATCGGCCTGGGCGTTCTGCGCCGCATGCGGCCGTTCGACGTCAAGCTCCACTACAACGACCGCCACCGGCTCTCCCCGCAGGTCGAGGAAGAGCTCGGCCTGACCTTCCACGAATCGGTCGAGTCGCTGGTCGGAACGTGCGACGTGGTCAGCATTCACTGCCCGCTGCATCCGGAGACCGAGCACATGTTCGACGACGAACTGATCGGCAAGATGAAGCGCGGGTCCTACATCGTCAACACCGCGCGCGGCAAGATCTGCGACCGCGACGCGGTCGTGCGGGCGCTGGAAAGCGGACAGCTGGCCGGCTACGCCGGTGACGTCTGGTTCCCGCAGCCGCCGCCCAACGATCATCCCTGGCGGGCGATGCCCAACCACGCGATGACCCCGCACACCTCCGGCACCTCGCTATCGGCCCAGGCCCGCTACGCGGCCGGCGTGCGCGAGATCCTGGAGTGCTGGTTGGCCGGCCGGCCGATCCGCGACGAGTACCTGATCGTGCAGGGCGGCGCCCTGGCCGGAACCGGTGCCCACTCCTACAGCGAGGGGAACACCACCGGCGGTTCGGAGGAGGCGGCCGACTTCCAGGCCGATTAGGCCCCGGAGCCCCTGGCTGCCCGCGGCCGGTCTGCCGGATGGGCTAGGCCCGGCTGGCCTCCCGGGCGGCGGCGACTGCGGCTACCGGGTCGCGCCGCCCGCAGAGCAGGTCCAGCAGGATGTCGAATCCGGCCAGCTGCATCCGGATTCGGGTCTCAAGATCGATTACGCCGGGGGTTTCCAGGGTCACCCCCAGCCGCGCCAGGTTCACCATCACGTAGAACGGCAGCGGCCAGTTCTGCCGTTCGCGCACCCACTCCTCGATCTCCTCGGGCAGTGCGCCGTCTTCCTCGCCCTCGCTGCGGTGCACGACGCCGCCGGACACCGGCATTTCGTCAACTTCGGGTTTGGAAAATATCGGGCCGTGCCGACCCACCTCGGCCACCAGCGCGTCCGACCAGGCGTTGGGGAGTTGCGAGAAACAGTAGAAACCGTCCTCGACCGGGTCCTCGTGGGCGTCAATCCACATGTCGAGCGGTTCGCTGCCGATCATCTGGGTGCCGACCCGTGATTCGGGACTGTCACCCAGCTTGAAGGTCCGATTGACGTCCTGGCCGTCGACGTTTTCGCGGGTCCCCAGGTCAAAACCGGTCGGGTTGACGCACGGCATGACCCTGAAGCGGACCTGCGGCCAGGCCCGCCAGCGCTCCTCCTCGAGGAATTGCAGCACCGCGTGCACCGGGGCCGGTTCATCGCCGTGGGTGCCCGAGTACATTGCGACCGTGAACTGCGGGTCCGGCGAAGAGGAGAGCTCCAGGCGGACCAGGTCGAGCCCGCGCTCGAGCAGGTTGTGTCGAATCAGCCGCACCCCGGGGGCGCCTTGCAGGCCAAGGTAACGCTCGAAGAGGTCTTGGTAATTTCGTGCTCGGGGCATGGATCGGTTCGTATTCAGCGGGGCGCGTCGATTATCGAATTCCGGTGCCCCGGGGCGCGGCCGGATCGCTCCGGGGCAAGGATCAGATCGCCCATTTTTCAACCGCCTCGGGGGCCAGTTCGAGCCCGAGCCCGGGTTTGTCGGGAAATGGGGCCCAGATTCCGTCCTTTTGTTGCGGGTACTCCTTGTACCAGATCCGGTCGGTCTCCAGGTTGGTGTTCATGTATTCGACGACCTTGAGGTTCGGCGCCGCGCAGGTCACGTGCAGGTGCACGATCTGGACCGAGTGCGGGGCGACCGGAAGGTTGGCGCCATGGGCCAGGTGGGATATCTTGAGCCACTCGGTGATCCCGCCGCAGCGCCCCACGTCCGGCTGACAGATGTCGGCGCCGCCACCGGCGATCAGTTCGGCGAATCCGAACTTGGTGTACTCGTGCTCGCCGGTGGCCACCGGGATGTTCACCGCATCGCGGACCCTGGCCAGGCCGCGGACGTCGTCGGGGACTAGTGGTTCCTCGTACCACCCGACGTTAAATTCCTCAAACTCCCGGGCCATGTAGATGGCCTGCTTGGCGTTGTAGCCGTTGTTGGCGTCGATGTAGATCTCGACGTCGTCGCCGACCGCGTCGCGGACCGCTTTCAGGCGGGCGATATCCTCGCGCTCGGCGCGGCCAAAATCCTTGCCGACCTTCATCTTCACGCGCGGGATGCCCTGCTCGACATAATCGACCATTTCCGCGACCAGCTCCCGCTCGTCGAAGTTGGTCCAGCCGCCGCTCCCGTAGATGGGGACCGATTCCTGGTACGGCCCAAGCAGCTTGTAGACCGGCAATCCGAGCGCCTTGGCCTTCAGGTCCCAGAGCCCGATGTCGACCGCTGAGACGGCGGCGATGGCGATGCCCTTGCGGCCCCAGCCGCGGACGTGCCAGAACATGTTGTCCCAGATCTGCTCGATGTTGAAGGGATCTTTGCCGACCAGCAGCTTGCGGAACCGGGCGTCGATGATCTGCCGGACGCCCGGGTAGGCCAGGCCCACGCCCAGACCCTCCACCCCTTCGTCGGTGTGGATGTGCACGAAAACGTTGCCGCGTCCGCCGGCCCAGGACGGTGGATCGGGGATGGTCGCATCCTGTATCGGCCGGGCGTGGGGATAGAAGAGGTGGGTGGTCGTAATGTCGGTGATCTTCATCCGGGCGGTGCCTTGGCAATGCGACTGGCAACCCAGATTTTCACGTTAGCGGGGCGCTCCCGCGCGGCCAGGGCCAATCCGTGACGCGGCCGCCCCCGGGAGCGGAGTTAGCGCTCGGTCACCAGATCGAGCAGGGCCGAATAGGCGGCCAGCTGCATCCGGATCCTGGTCTCCAGCTCGATCACGCCCGGGGTTTCCAGGGTGACCGACTTGTCCGAAATCTGGGCGGTGATGTGCGCTGACAGGCCCCAGGAGCCGCTCTGGCGCATCCGGCGGCGGCGCTCGATCTGACGGCCCGTATCGAACTGGACGATGCCCTCCCTGACCGCCATTTCATCCACTTCCGGGCGCGGATAGATCGGTCCTTCTCCGGCCACCGCGGCCACCAGCGGCGGGCCCCATGCCGCGGGCAGTCGCGAGAAGCAGTAGAACCCGTCCTCGACCGGGTCCTCGTGGGCGTCGATCCAGAGGTCGGTCCGTTCCAGGCCAATCAGCACCATTGCCGCCAGCGACTCGGGGCTGTTGCCCCACTTGAAGGTCCGATTAACGTCCTGGCCCTGGTCGTTTTCCCTGGTTTGCAGGTCGAATCCGGTCGGATTAAGGCACGGCAGGATTCGCATCCTCACATTCGGCCAGTTCCGCCAGCGCTCCTCCTCCAGGAACTGGAGGGTGGCCTGGACCGGGGCCGGTTCGTCGCCGCGCGCTCCGGCGCTACGCCCCACCGCGAAGTCGGCGCCTTCGGCCGGGCCACCGCTGATCCCCAGCAGCTGGTGCGAACGGTCCGGCACGCGGAAACGGTCGATCCTGACCCCGGGCAGCTGGCCCAACCGCTCGTAGCGGGGCATCAGCTGGGCGTAGGTTTGCGGGCGCAAGCAGAATTCCATAAGGTGCGTTGATTTCGCGGCGATTATCCGCGCATTCGCACTTTGCCCTGGCAATCAAGAGTCCCCGACCTTGCCCGGGCCGACACTGGTCAGGGAATGATCATCACCTTGCAGTGCCGTTCGGGATCCTCAAGCGCCCTGAACGCGGACGCGACCTCGTCCAGCCCGACCCGCCCGCTGATGAGCGGGGCGGGGTCGATCTGACCCCGACCGATCGCGTCCAGGGTCGCCCGGAATTCGGCCCCCGAATAGGCAAATGCGAACTTGAGCTCGAGCTCCTTTTCGACTCCGGCCATCGGGGCGATCCGGTCCTGCTGCAGGCAGGCCCCGACCACGACGATTCGGGCCCCACGCAGCGGCGCTTCACGCATCAGCAGCGCCAGTGAGCCCGGCGCACCGATCGCATCGATCATCACCACTTCCCGTTCCGGCGCGTAGCCGTCGGCTGCGCGTAGCGTTTCAATCGGCGGCGCCTCCCCCGGATCGAGCGCCACGTCGGCTCCCATCAACGACGCCAGGCGCCGCCGCGAGGCGGCCGGATCGCTGGCGATGATCAGGCCGGCGCCGGCGGCCCGCAGGTGGGCGATCACGGCCAGACCGATCGGACCGCAGCCGTAGACAACGGCCGGTTCGCCGCCTTTGAATCCCGCCACCGCAACGGCGTGGCGGCCAACCGCCAGCGGCTCGGTCATGGCGGCATGCTCTGATGGAACGTGGCCGGGGACCCTGAGCACCTGGTGGTCGTTCAGAAGCATGAATTCGGCGTAGGCGCCGGAGTACTCGGTGCTGAAAGCCCCGTGCGGGGGCACCGACGTGACTCGTTCGCCGGGCTGCAGATCCCCGGCGCAGCCGGGGCCCAGGGCAACGACCTGCCCGCAGAACTCGTGGCCCATGATCACGTCCTGCGACAGGTCGAGGGCGAATCGGCCGCCGGATTCGGCCGACGTGCGGACAAACTCCTCCCCGTGCGCGAGGAAGTGGATGTCGGATGTACAGATTCCGCAGGCCAGGATCCTGACCAGCACCTCGCCTGCGCCGGGCTCCGGGCGGGGTATTTCCACCGGGTGGAGCCGGCCGGCCCGGGCGGCAACCGCGCGCATCAGCGGCATTCCGAATACCTCCCCCTCTTCCGGGTCATCGCCCCCGTCGCCCCGTTGGGGGACCAGGCTACCGCCATAACATCGATTGTGGCGATCCTGATTGCGCCGGATACATGTCCGGTGAAATCTGTTGACCGCGCGCGGCGGGCTTTCGGGGCCAGGTCATGGATCGGTGACGAGCAGCATTCCAAAAATCACCATCATCGGATGCGGCACCCCGACTCCGACGCCGGACCGGTTCGGTTCGGCGTACGTCATAGAAGTCGGCGGTGAAAAGCTGCTTTTTGACTGCGGTCCGGCCACCACGTTCAAGCTGGCCAAGGTCGGGATCTCGCCGGCCGATATTGACAGCGTGTTCTTCACCCATCACCACTTTGACCACGACGCCGACTTTCCAACATTCGTGCTCTCCCGCTGGGACCAGCTGGTCCCGACCGACCGGCCGTTGCGCGTCTACGGCCCGCCGCCGACGGTGAGCTTTACGAACGGAATCATCGACGCCGAAAACGGGCTTTTTGCCCATGACTGGCTGGCCCGCGTACACCACCCGCTGAGCCAGGTGACCTACCGCGATCGGGGCGGCCGGTTGCCGCGCGCCAAACCCAGGATCGCGGCCCGTGACGTGGGTCCGGATTTTGTCCTGCAGGGCTCCGGCTGGCAGGTGTCCGCGGTCCGGGCCGAGCACGTGCAGCCGTATCTTGAATCGCTTGCCTATCGCCTCGACACGCCGGACGGATCGGTCGTAATCGCCGGCGACTCGCGTCCCTGTGATTCGGTCACCGAACTTGCCCGCGGGGCCGATGTCCTGCTGATGATGTGCTGGGAGTCCGGCGAGGTGGTCGACGGTACCGAACTTGCCCTGGGCACCTGTTCGATCCGGGGCGCGGCCGAGACTGCCGCCGCGGCCGACGTGCGCCAGCTTGTCATGGTCCACGTCGGCGAACGGCTGACCCGGCCGGAGATGCGCCGGGCCCGCGAACTGGAAGCCCGGCGGGCCTGGGGCGGCCGGATCATCTGGGGCGAGGAGCTGGTTCAGGTTCCCTGGCCATGCGGCGACCGCCCGCCCGGCGCTGGCCGGGCCTAGGAGGCCACGAAGCGCCCCGCCGCCCGCCCGGCGATTCGCCCGAAGACCGCGCCAGCCATCATCCCCCCGCCGGACGGGTAGTTCCAGGCCCACAGCCCGCCGACCATTTCACCGGCCGCGTAGAGGCCGGGTATGGGCCGGTCCAGGGTGTGCAGAACCTCGCCCCGCGGTGAGATCTGCAGCCCCCCGTAACAGAAGGTCATCCCGCAGGTGACCGCGTACCCCTCAAATGGCGGCGAATCGATCGGCAGCGCCCAGTTGCGGCGCGGCGGATCGAGGTTGGCCGCCGCCTTGCCGTCGGGCCGGTACGCATCGAAATCACCCGGCTGGACGGCGGAGTTGTACTGGCGCAGGGTCGCCAGGAATGTAGCAAGATCGCGGACGCCAAGTCCGCGACCCAGTGCTTCAAGCGTCCCGGCCCGGACGACGCTGGCGTCCCGGTAGCGCTGCAGGAGGCCCAGATCGCGGTGCCGGGCGTCGAATATCTGGAACGCCGTCGACTCCGGCTGGGCCAGGATCGCGCGCCCCATCCTGGCGTAGGTGAGTCCCCGCCAGGTTTCACCCTCGTCGACGAATCGCCGGCCGTCAAGATTGACCATCACCGAGTACGGATAGGCGTAGCGACTCCAGTAGTCACCGGCGACGCCGGGGCCGGGCAGGTCGAAGGCCGGCCGCGCAAGATCCTGCGGCGAGGCGTGGCAGGTGGTCCAGGAGCCGTACGGCAGGGCCCCTATCGCCAGCGCCATCAGGAGACCGTCGCCGGTGTTGTAGGGCACCCCACGCAGCTTGACCGTGTCCCAGCCCGTCCCCAGGTACCGGGCGCGCATTTCGGGGCTGGATTCAAAGCTGCCGCAGGCCAGCACCACCGCGCTGGCGTGGTAGGTGTGGAATCCGGACGGCCGCAGGACCCGGACCCCGGTCACGACTCCGCGCGAATCCTGTATGAGCTCGGTGGCCCTGGCCTCGTAATGGACCTTGATCCCCAGCCGCCGGCCGGCCGCAAACCACCGCTCCAGCAGGTTGTAACCGCCGCCGGCAAAGGAGACCGCGTTGGCCGAGAGCGGGTTCTTGAACGTCGGCTCCCATTCGTGCCCCAGGCCCCGCATCCACCCAACGGTCGGGAAGGCCTCCCGCACCAGGGTGCCGGCCAGGGCCTGGTCGCTGAGACCCCCGGTCACCGCCATGATGTCGTCCCAGTACTGCTGCCGGCTGTAACCGGTCACCTGCTCGCGCAATTCGCCGGCTGCAACGGCGGTAAGGCCCGGGATCAGGGGGGCAAGATCGTCCGCCCCTGAATGGGGGAACAGCATCTGGATCGTCAGGGCGCTGTTCCCGCCGCGGTGCGCGCGCGGGGCTTTTTCAAGCACGATCACCTCGGCGCCCTGCTCGCGCGCGGCCACCGCCGCCGCCATGGCGGCGTTGCCGGCGCCGACCACTACTACCTGGGTGCGAATTTCCCGTTCGGTCACCGGCTTAACTTAGCGGACCCTGGCAACGACCGCCTCCGGAGAAGCTCCCTGATTCCAACGCTTCAATATATGAGGCCGATAGCGGCTTGGGTAGGTGCGGGCCAACCAATCGGGCCGCAAATCCCAGCCGATAAACCAAAGTTGGAGACGTAGTATCCAGGCCAAGCGTCGAGCGCCTGCGCCCCCGCCCGGGCCGGGACCGACGGTTCAAATTACCCGGAGCGGGCACCATGAGCATCACCGGCAGCCACCTCTTCGCACGCGCTCTCAAGCGGGAAGGCGTCCGCACCGTGTTCACCCTGGCCGGTGATCACATCCTCCCGGTCCTGGACGTGATGGCAGATTTCGATTTCCGGTTCATCGACGCTCGTCACGAACAGGCTGTCGTACACATGGCCGATGCGTGGGCGCGGATCAACAATCAGGTCGGGGTGTGCATGGTCACCACCCCGGGACATGCCAACGCACTGCCCGGTTTGGTCCATGCGATGGCCACCGAAGCGCCGGTTGTGAACATCAGCGGCTCTGACAAGCTCTCCAATTACGACCGCGGCATGATGCAGGAGATCGACCAGATCGGGATGGCCAAGGCGACCTGCAAGGCCGCCTGGCTGGTGCGCGACGCCGACCGCGTGCCTGAATACGTCGCATTGGCGATAAGGACCGCGTTCTCCGGCCGACGCGGTCCGGTGCACCTCACCATCCCGATCGACGTCCAGGAAACGGTCGTCGACGAGGAGTCGGTCCTTTTCCCGGACCCGGCAGCCTCGCGCCGTTCGGGGCGTTCGGTTGCCAGCCGCGAACTGATACGGCAGGCGATCCGACTGCTGCACGGATCGGAGCGGCCGATGATCGTGGCCGCAAACCCGGCCGGCTACGAGGTTTCGGCAGCCGGATCCATCCGGCGGTTGCTGGAAACAACTCGCATACCGCTATTTACCGAAGGGACTGCGCGGGGAATCGTGGCCGACGACCACCCCTATTGCTTCGGTTTTTTCGATCAAGGCCTCAACCGGGCGGCGGCCATGATTTGCGAATCCGACGCGGTCCTAACCCTGGGGAGAAAACTGGATCATTCGATCGGGTACGGCCTGCCCCCGGTCGTTGCGGCGGACGCGACGCTCATCCAGGTCGACCCTGACCCCGCCCAGATCGGGCGCAACCGGGACGCCGCGGTCGGGATTGTGGGCGACGTGGCCGCCGTGGTGGAGCAGCTTGCCGAAGAGGCGGCCGCGCTGAATTGGTCCGAACGGCCCTGGCTTGCATCACTGCGCGGGCAGCTGGGTAGCCAAGCCGCATGGGCGGCTGCGGTCGCCGACCCGGGC
>CAYXKQ010000021.1:0-15762 GCA_964465715.1 uncultured Chloroflexota bacterium | reverse complement strand
TGGCCAAGATTCAGACCCAGACCACTTCCGGGGCCTGCAATTTCACCCAGTTCGGCTACGCGGCCGCCCTTTCCGGCGATCAGGCGGTAGTGGCCGAGCGGCGCGAGGAATTCGCCCGACGCGGCCGGTACTGCTTCGAACGGCTCAACGCCATGCCGGGCGTCTCCTGTCCGCGGCCGCAGGGCGCCTTTTACGTACTGCCGGACGTCTCAGCCAACTACGCGCGGCTGGGTGTTTCGGGCTCGGTCGAATTCGCCCAGAAATTGCTTGAAGAAGGGCGCGTGGCGGTGGTGCCCGGCGAAGCATTCGGCATGGACGCGACCGTGCGCCTGAGCTTTGCCACCGACATGGAAACCATCGCCCGCGGACTCGACCGCACCGCCGAGTTTCTCGCTTGATCGGCCGGTTGGAATGACGCCGGACTGCTGCCCGCCGCCGCGTTCCGGGGTTCTGCAGACAGATTCCGGCCAAGTCGTCGGTGGGACCAGCGCAAGCGTGCCCGAGGGCATGGTCTGCCTGGATGGCGGTACATTCCTGATGGGCACCGAGAGCAGCGACGGTTTCCCCGATGACGGGGAAGGTCCGGTCCGCGCGGTGACGGTCGACCCCTTCCTGATTGATTCGACTCCGGTGACCAACCGCGAATTTGGCCGGTTCGTGCGTGCGACCGGCTACAAGACCGAATCGGAACGTTTCGGCTGGTCATTCGTCTTCCAGCTGCTGGTGCCCGGCCGATTGCTGCGCACCAACCCGCAGCGTGTCAACGAGGTCCCCTGGTGGCTGGCGATCAACGGCGCCACCTGGCGTCACCCTGAAGGCCCCGGATCGAACGTGCGCAAGCGCCCCGACCATCCGGTCGTGCAGGTGTCCTGGAACGACGCCGCCGAGTACTGCCGCTGGGCCGGCAAACGCCTGCCGACCGAAGCCGAATGGGAATTTGCCGCGCGCGGCGGGCTGGTCCAGGCGGTATATCCATGGGGCGACGAACTGACACCCGCCGGCAAGCACATGGCCAACATCTGGCAGGGCAAGTTTCCCGACCTGAACACCCGCGACGACGGCTATCTGGGCACCTGCCCGGTCAAGTCGTTCGAACCCAACGGCTACGGGCTCTACGGCGTGGCCGGCAACGTCTGGGAGTGGTGCCAGGACTGGTTCAGTCCCAACCACCACCTGAACGCCTCACCGCTGAATCCGCGCGGTCCGGCCGAGGGTTCGGCCCGCGTGATGCGCGGGGGTTCCTACCTGTGCCACGACTCCTACTGCAACCGCTACCGGGTGGCGGCGCGCAACCGCAACACTCCCGACACCGGCGCCGGCAACCTCGGATTCCGCTGCGCCCGGAACCCTTGATTTGCATCCGGCGGCGGCCGGCGAGGCCAATCCGGCCGGAAGCCCTGGCTAGCTAGTAGAGGGCCAGCTTGCGGTGGCGGCGGTCGTAGGTCGTGGCCAATTTCTGCAGCAGCGCCTTGCGCATCCCCGCCAGCGCGCCCGAATGTCCGGGGGAGCTCGCCAGATTCACATGCTCGCCCGGATCCTCGATCCGGTCGTAGAGGATCTCTTCGCCCTCGTCGTTGATCCAGTACTTGTAGTCGGCGTTGATCAGCGTCAGCACCGAGGAACCGCCCTGGTGGTAACGGGTGTGGCGGGAAACCTCGGTCTGGACCTGGGCATTGCCGGGATTGAAGTACTCGACCAGCACCGATTCCTTGCCCCCGCCACCCTCGCCGCGCAACTGTCCCCAAAGGGAACTGCCGTCAACCCGGTCGGGAACCTGCAGGTTGAGCGCCGAAAGCAGGGTCGGGACCAGATCCACTCCCTCGAAGAAACCCTCGAAACTGCTGCCGGCCGGGATCTTTTCCGGCCAGCGCCACACCATCGGGACCCTGAGGCAGGAGTCGTAGTGGGCTTCGTGCTTGGCCATGGTGAAGTTGTCGCCGCAGGCGTCGCCGTGATCTGAATAGAAGACCACGATCGTGTTGTCGAGCTGGCCGTTGTGCCGCAGGTGCTCGACGATTCGCCCGCAATGGTGGTCGATCATGCTGCAGCTGGCGTAATAGTAACGCCGAAATTGCATGACCGTCTCCTCGTCGGGGGGCAACACGGCCTCGGCGATTCGGCGAACGGTTGAAGGCTTGTCGTCCAGCTCGCCGGGAATCACGTCCGGCGGCGGCACGCCCTCACGCGGGTAGAGATCCAGGTATTTCGGCGGCGGGTTGCACGGGGAGTGCGGCAGGTAGAAGCCGGCGATGGCGAACCAGGGGCTGTGGCCGGCTCCGTCGATGAAATCGATCGTCTGATCGGCCACCCAGGCGCTGTAGCTCAGCTCCTCGGGGGCGTCGAAGTCCCAGTACAGAATGCTGCGGTCGCCGGTGATCGGGTGCGGCACGCCGACCTTTTCCTCCATCCCCGGCGCCACGTGGCGGATCCAGCGGATGTAATCGTCCGGATAACAGCCCGGTTCGTCAGCATTCACGTGCACATCGAATCCGTAGGCGGGATGGGCGCGGTCGTAGTCGCGGTTGGAATGGGGCAGGAAGTGCAGCTTGCCCAGGTTGCCGGTCCGGTAGCCGGCTTGCGAAAGGACCTCGGCGATCGAGACCTCGTCCTCCGGCAGCGTGAATCCGTTCGAGGTGACCCCGTGGTTGCGGGGGTAGCGGCCGGTCAGCAGCGTGGCCCGCGAAGGCATGCAGACGGGATTGTTCACGAATGCCCCGGTGAGGTTTACGCCCTCGGCCGCCAAACGATCGATGTTGGGCGTCTTGACGTATCCCTCCGAGTTGATTCCCAGACAGTCGAAACGCTGCTGGTCGGTCGTGAGGAAAAGGATGTTGGGAGGTTGCGCGCTTGCCATGGGTCTTTCCGTAAATTGGAGGCGGGTAGCGGATCGCTGGAATTTTTCCGCCGACCCGACCACGCTATTCTGGGCCGGTCGCCGGAGCCGTTCCCAAGCGGGCAGAAGTCTGGCCAGTCTCCCCGGAGAACAACGAATTGCAGATTACCGCCATTGACGTTTGTACCTATCGACGCCCGGGGCGCTCGTTCGTCTGGGCGCTGGTGCGCACCGATTCCGGCATCGTCGGTCTGGGCGAGGCGACCCTGATGGGGCGCAGCGGGAGCGTGCGCGCCTGCCTGGAAGAAATGGGCGCCGTGGTCCGCGGCATGGACCCGCTGGCCTCGGAAGACATCTGGTGGCGGTTGTACCTGGGCGACCGGCGTCGCGGCGGCGCGGTGACGGCGTCGGCAATGGGGGCAATCGACGTCGCCCTCTGGGATATCCGCGGCCAGGCCCTGGGAATACCGATCTACCGGCTCCTGGGAGGACCGCTGCGCGACCGCGTGCGGCTTTACAACCACGCCCAATTGCCGGATCCCGAATCCGTCCCCGCCGCACTCGGGCCGCTGCTGGACGAGGGCTGGACCGCGGTCAAATTCATGGCCACCGCTTCCGAGCCGGGCACCGGGTCGCGCCGGGAACGGTTCGACCCGCGACCCGCGATCCGTCGCGGGGCTGCGGTGGTCGCCGCCGCCCGCGACTTCGTCGGGTCCGAATTCGACCTTTTGCTTGAGACGCACGGGCGGCTGCGGCCCGCTGAACTGGTGGACTTTGCCGAGCGGGTCAGGGACCTTGACATCCTGTTTCTGGAGGAGCCGACCCGCTTCGAGGCGGTGGAGAGCTTCCGGTCGCTCAGACAGCGCTGTCCGGTCCCGCTGGCCACCGGCGAGCGCCTCTATTCGCGCTGGCAGTTCCAGCCGTTGATCGAAAACGAGTGGGTGGACATAATCCAGCCCGACATAGTGCACGCCCACGGGATAACCGAAGTCCGGAAAATCGCCGACTACGCCGATGCCCACCTGATCAGCCTGGCGCCGCACAATCCCCAGTCGCCGGTGAATACTATGGCCAGCCTGCACCTTGACCTGGCCTGCCACAATTTCCTGATCCAGGAGGTGATCTGGCCATTCCCGGAGCAGTTCCACGAGCTGTTCGACGGGATCCCCGAGCCCCGTCGCGGGTATCTTTATCCGCCGGAGAAACCCGGCTTGGGAATCACCCTCGATCTCGAGCGGGCGCGCAAGCTGGAGCGCAAGCGCCGGCACAGACCGGCTCCCACCGATGAATTGCAGCTGCCCGACGGCACCTGGATCGACTTTTAGGGTTTAGATCGGGCAGCCGGAGTTATCCGGCCGGCCAGCTTTCGCGATTACCGGCCGGACGCAGCAGACAGATGCTGGCCGAGTAGGAATGCAGGTAGTTGGAGGCTCCGACCGGCCCCAGCTCGCCGTTGGCGAAGAACCCGGCCACCGGAACCTGGCGCCCGATTGCGCGACCGACAATGCCGACATCGCGGTTGGGTTCTGCGTAAAGCCGGGTGCCCCGCGCGTTGCACGTGAAAAGTAGGGCCGCCGCCGGAGCAGTCGCAAATGCCTGCGGCGAAAGCAGCAGTTCCAGGTCGTCGGCCGCCGCCGCCGGGGTGCGGACGTGGAAGCGGACCACCTGGCCGCTGCGCACCAGGTCCATCACCCCGATCGCCCCGGTTTCCGGATTGACCCCGGAGACGTTGCGGATCAGGTAATCGGATGGGCCGGGCGGGTCCTCGCTGTCATCGACCGCGATCCCGATGAGCAGGCCGCCGCTGCGAATGTAGGACTGCAGTTCCGAATGCAGTTCGTGGTAAAGATCGCGGAATACCAGGGTCGGTTTGCGACCATCCAATTCGGTTATCTGGCTGCGCTCGGCGCCGGTCACCTCAAATTCGCTGCCTATTGGCCGGCAGCCCTGCGAAAGGATGATCTCGGGCTCCACCGCCCCGCCCAGGGCCAGCCCCACTACCCCTTCATCGCGAATCCGCCCGTTCGCCGACAACCGTGTCATACCCGGTGACATACCGCCGCTGGCGACGCCGCCGACGACCGGGGTGGCCGGGAACGCGTTGTCGAATGCCGGCAACAAGTGGCGGAGCGGAGCAGTGAACGGTTCGGCCAGCAGCACGAACAACTTGGGCTCGAAGTCAAGCTCCAGATGATCACGCAGCCCCTCCGGGGCCCCGAAGACCGCTTTCCAGTCGCCATCACCCAACTCGAACGTCGAACATGTCATTCCTTCGCCCCAACCGGCCAGCAGCGCGGCCGCCGGGCGGTCCTCAACTTCGCGCTCGTTGCCGATTACCCATTCAGCCGAGCAGGCGATCGAATTGGTCGGGGCCAGGGTGCTCTCCAGGGCCGCAATCTGGGCCTCGGCCTCGGCTCCGCTGGTGGGAGCGGTAAACAGGAGCGCCAGATCGGGGTTTGTCCGACCCTCGCCGGCGAGCGAGTCGACCAGCGAAGGAATCGAGTCGGCCGCCGATTGGTCGGCAGCCAGTGCCGAGGCGAACCGCATGTCGGTCACCTCCGGCGGTTTCAGTCGGAGATGTCGCGCAGCGTCAGGCCCGATGTGGTCGGCGGGGCCATGCGGGCCGCCATCGCGGCGTGCTCTTCGTCGGTGCAGGGGGCGTCCAATGGGACGCCGGCGTCGGCGCCGGACGCCGAAACCAGGCCGCGCGCGATCAGGTACTGCTCGAGCTCCTCGCCCGAAACATCGGCGACGATCTCCCCGTCTATTTCCAGGCTCGGCTGGAAGCGCTGTCCGGTCTTCATCACCATCTCGATGTAGTTGTCGGGGATGTTGATGATGTCCTTGTCTTCGTAGGTGAGCCCGTATTTGGCCAGCACCGCGCGTACGCCGTTGCTCCAGCCGCAGGAGGGCTTCATCCAGGCGGTAATTGCAGGTGCTTGGTCGCTGGCGGCCATGGGGTGCTCCCTCGGATCAGCCACTGGTGTTATATAGGGACTGGAGATTTGCCGATTATGGCACGCAGCCCGGCTACTCCTTCAGGGCGTGACGGATTCGAACTCCACCGCCTGGCCGATTTCGGCGGAGCGGTAGCAGGCCCGCACCAGGGCGATCGTGTCAAGGTTGTCGGACCCGCCGGGATCTGGCTCGGTGTCATCCTCGATCGCCCGCATCAGCGACGCCATCGGCCCGACGAAGGAGTGGGGAACCCTCAATTCGGGCACCCGCACGGTGAATTCGACGGTGGGGTCGATCGCGTCGCTGCGCACCATCAGCCGGGTTGGATCGCCGGCCGCGTTTCCGGAAAAGAGGTGATTGTCGCCGACCACGGTCCCGCCGCTGCCCTCGAACCGGAAGCGGGCGTATTCGACATCGCGGCGATTGTTCGAAGACGCGCAGATCAACGCCGTGTGCCCGCCCGGAAATTCAAGAACGGTAGTCGAGCGGGTCTCCCCCTCCCGCACCTGGTCGGGCATCCGGCCGGTCGAGCAGTAAACGCGCAGCGGATTGCCAAAAATCGCCCGCAGCGTATCCAGGTAATGGATCGAGTGATACATGATCTCCAGCTCGTCTCTCCCGGCCAACCACGGAAAGTCGTAGTCGAGGCTGATGTTCGTGTCGAATATGGTGCGCGTGGGCTGGCCCAGCAGGCCCTGCTGGAACAGCAGCGCCGCCGAGCGCATCCGCGCATCGTGGCGAAGCTGCTGGTTCACGTTCAGCTTCACGCCGGCTGCCTGGCAGCAGGCGACCATCTCGCGCGCCGGTTCGAGCTGTTCGTGCAGTGGCTTCTGGCACAGGATGTGCTTGCCGGCCGCCGCCGCCGCCCGCACGATCTCCAGCTGCACGTCGGGGACCAGCGCGATGTCGACTATTTCGACGCTGTCGTCGTCGATCAGCTCGTCGACGCTTTGGTAAACGCGCTCAATGCCGAACTGCTCGGCGGCCGCCTCGGCCCGTTCCCGGGTGCGGTTCCAGATCCCGGCGACTTTGAATCCAGCCAGGGCGTAGGCGGGCAGATGGGCGCCGGTGACGATCGCGCCGGCGCCGGCGATCGCGATGCGGCGGCTCGGATCGGCGGGCATCTCGGGCAGGTAGTTGATTTCCGGCAGTACGGGGGTCATTCGGCAGTCTCGGGGAGGCAAAAAACTCATCGCTATTGTCGATGCCGGCTCGGACCGTTGCTCTTTTGCCAGAATCTCCGGAGCTTGAATCAAGTCGTGTCCGTTCAGACCCCACAGGCCGCAGAATCCATGTCCGATCCCGCCAAACGCCGCAGCGCCGTCATGACCGACGGTCCCAACCGCGCCGCCGCGCGTTCGTTCTTCAAGGGCATCGGCTTCACCGATGCCGATCTGGACCGACCGCTGGTCGGGGTCGCGCACATGTGGATCGAGACGATGCCCTGCAATTTCAACCAGCGTCGTCTTGCCCAGCACGTCAAGGAAGGCATCCGGGAGGCCGGTGGAATGCCGGTGGAGGTGAATACGATCGCCGTCTCGGACGCGGTGTCGATGGGCACCGAGGGGATGAAGATGTCGCTGACTTCGCGCGAGGTCATTACCGACTCGATCGAGCTGGCCGCGCTCGGCCATTCCTTCGACGGTCTGGTCGTCATCGTCGGCTGCGACAAGACCATTCCGGCCGGGGCGATGTCGCTGGCGCGCCTGAACATCCCCGGTTTGGTGCTCTATTCAGGCACGATAGCCCCCGGAAGGTTCCAGGGCCGCGATGTGAACATCCAGGACGTATTCGAGGCGGTCGGCGCGCATGCGGCCGGGAAGATGACCACCACCGAGCTCAATGAGCTGGAGGGGCTCGCCTGCCCGGGAGCCGGCGCCTGCGGCGGACAGTTCACCGCCAACACGATGGCGCTGGCGCTGGATTTTCTGGGAATTTCCCCGGCCGGCCTCAACGGCGTCCCGGCCACCCATGCCGACAAGGTCGAGGTTGCTCGGCAGGTTGGCCGCATGGCGATGCGGCTGGTGCGCGAGAACCGCCTGCCGCGGGAATTCATCACCCGCGAAGCGGTCCACAACGCCATCGCCGGTGTCTGCGCCACCGCCGGATCGACCAACGCGGTACTGCACCTTATGGCGATCGCCAGCGAAGCCGGCATCGATATCCCGCTGGAGGACTTCGACCGAATCTCCGAGCAGACCCCGGTTCTGGCCAGTCTCAAGCCGGGCGGCGAGTACGTGGCCACCGACGCCTTCGCCGCGGGTGGCGTCGGCGTGGTTGCAAAGGAACTCTGTCGCAAAGGCATTCTTCACGATTGCCCAAACGTTGACGGACGCTCGATGTTTGCAATCGCCGCCAGCGCCCAGGCAACGCCGGGCCAGAAAGTGTTCACTGACCTGGAGAATCCGTTCAAGCCCACGGGCGGAATCGCGATCCTGCGCGGGAATCTGGCTCCCGAGGGTTGCGTGGTGAAGCTGGCCGGCCACGAACGCAAGCAGTTCAGCGGCCGGGCGCGCGTCTTTGAATCGGAAGAGGACTGCTTCGCAGCCGTCCAGGCGCAGCAGCTTGCCGAAGGCGATTTCATCGTAATCCGCAACGAGGGTCCGGCGGGCGGCCCGGGCATGCGCGAAATGCTCCAGGTGACGGCGGCCATCGTCGGGTCGGGCATGGGCGACAAGGTCGCCTTGATGACCGACGGCCGGTTCTCGGGCGCAACTCACGGGCTGGTGGTAGGACACGTCTGCCCGGAAGCAGTCCGCGGCGGTCCTATCGGAGCAGTCCGCGACGGGGACCGGATTCGCATCGACGTCGACGCCAGGACTCTTACCCTGGAGGTGTCGGACGAGGAAATAGCGGCCCGGCTGGAAGCATATGAGCCGCCGCCGAACCGCTACCCCAGTGGAGTGATGGCCAAGTACGCGGCCCTGGTTTCTTCAGCCTCGCAAGGTGCGATAACCAGGCCGGCAGCCTGATCCGAATCGGCTGCGAGGCCGCCCGAATTCGGCACCGGAAGCGGGCTTGACCGGCGAAATCGAAAGCTGGCATCGCGACTGTGACCGGTGGCGGTCGGCCGCGGGTACCGGCTACTCGTACAGCAGGTGGGCCCGCCGAGACTTGGTAAATTGCTCAATCCCCGGCTGCCAGCTCGCCACGATCGAATCGACCGGTTCCCCCGCCGAAATCGATCGCCGGATGCGATCCGATCCGGTGAGGCGGTCGAAGTGCTCGGCGCGCCACTTGAACCGGCGCGGATGGAGAGCAATCAACTCGGCCAGCAGATGCAGCGCCGCCGGCAGCGGCTGGAATCGGTCTCGATCGAGAACGTGGACCTGGAGTCCGCGGCACAACTGCGATCTGAATCTGCCGGATCCAGGGACAAACGCCTGGCTCCGGAATGCGACCCCCGGCAGCTGGCGTTGATTGAGTCGCGCGGTCAATTCCTCGGCCTCGAGCCAGGGGGCCCCGGCAAGCTCAAACGGACGGACGGTTCCCTGCCCGAAGGAAAGGTTTGTGCCTTCCAGGAGGCAGAAACCGGCGTAAACGGTGGCGGTGGCCTGACTGGCCAAGTCCGGCGACGGGCAGATCCACTGCAGGCCAGTCTCGTCGAACCAGCAATTGCGCCGCCAGCCTTGCAGCGGCACCACCCGAAGGTCGCAGCCCAGTCCGACATCTGCGTTAAATAGTCGGGCCAGTTCGGCCGCGGTCATGCCGTAGCGGATCGGAACGTCGTGGATGCCCACAAAGGACTGGCAGCCGTGGTCCAAGCGCGGACCTTCCACGCGATCACCGCCGACCGGGTTGGGGCGGTCCAGGACGATGAGCGGGATTCGGGCCTCGGCGGCGGCCTCCATGCACAGGTAGAGCGTCGAAATGTAGGTGTAGAAGCGCGCCCCCAGATCCTGGAGGTCATACAGGAGGGCCTCGATGGGCGCGAGCATTTCGGGAGTCGGCTTGCGGGTCTTCCCGTAGAGGCTGTGGATGCGCGCCGTGCTCGCCACCGGCCGTTCGGCGGCCTCGTGCCCCAGAAAACCGTGCTCGGGCCCGAACAGGGCCGCCACTTCGGTGCCGGGACAGCGGGCCAGCACCGCCGCGGTCGGCTCGAGCCGCGAATTCACACCGGCCGGATTGGTGACCAGCCCTACCCGCTTGCCGGCGATCCATTCCCGGTAGGGCGGGTCGAGAATACGGTCCGCGCCGACCCGCATTTGAAACCGTGGGCCCGAATCAGGGCCCGGCGCGGAACCGCCCGGCCGTGTCTGCCTAATCGTCGCCCACGGGGTGACCGTCGGCCCGATCCTCCGGTCCGGCCCCGGCCGCGCTGCCGCCGGCGCCCTTGAGATGCCCGATCAGTTCGTTCACGGCCACGATCTCCTGCGTTGCGGCGACCAGGTCGCGAGCAGCCACGGCTTCCCGGGCCAGCTCGGCCTCGCCCAGTATCAGGGCCCAGCGCGCGCCCAACGCATTGGCCTTGCGTAGATGCGAACGCGGCGATCCGGCCGCGTATCCGGCTACCGTTTGGTACCCCGCCTCTCTGAGGCGACGCGCCACCGCAAGCCCGGCCGGCCGGGACGCCGGACTCAAGGGAGCCACGTAGGCGTCGACGCCGGCGCCGGCCGCGGGCAGGCGGGATTGCGCAGACAGATTCAGCAGGACCCGCTCGACGCCGCACCCGAACCCCATGCCCGGCGTTGCGGGCCCGCCCAACTCTCCGGCCAGAAGGTCGTAGCGTCCGCCGCCGGCCAGGGTGGACTGGCCGCGCGAGTCGGCCGGCCAGATCTCAAACACCGTGTCGGTGTAATAGTCCAATCCGCGCACCAGCCCGGGATTGAGCACGGCGTCAATGCCGAGAGCGCCGAGCCCGTTTTGCACATCTTTGAAGTGCGATTCAGATTCGGCCCCCAGAAAGTCGACGGTGCGCGGCGCCGATTCGCAGACCTGCCGATCGCGTTTGTCTTTGCTGTCGAGAATGCGCAACGGATTCTTGTCCAGCCGACGCTGGCTTTCCGGCGACAGCTCCGCTCGCCGTGGCTCCAGGAACGAACGCAAGGCGTCGAGGTACCGGGCGCGGTCGGTGGCGCGACCGATACTGTTTAGCTGCAGTGACAGTCCGGAGAGTCCAAGGTCGGCTGCCAGCAGCCACCAGATCTGCGAAATCAGCTCCACATCGGCGTGCGGGTCCCCTTCGCCCAGGATTTCGGCCCCCATCTGGTGGTGCTGCCGAAGACGTCCCGCCTGCGGCCGGTCGTAGCGGAACAGTGGCGCCAAGTACGCCAGCCGCTGCGGCTGCGGCCGCGAGGCCATGCCGTGCTGGATGTAGGCGCGGACGACCGGCGCGGTGCCCTCCGGGCGCAGCGTGAGGTTGTCGCCGGACTTGTCGGCGAAGGTGTAGGTCTCTTTGCTGGCGATGTCGGATTCTTCTCCGACCGCGCGCAGGAACAGATCCGAGTCCTCGAACATGGGCGTGTCGAGCCGCCCGAAACCGGCCTTTTCGAAACGTTCCCAGAAAGCGTCCAGGACGAATGCCCAGAAACCTTGTTGTTCGGGCAGGCGGTCCTGCGTGCCGCGCGGCGTCCGAAATTGCACGTTCGGGTCCTAACCCCCGCCGATCGGGCCGCCACCGGTGCGGCGGGTCGGTATCGGCGAATTCAATTTCGCAAAAGAGCGTCGAGTAACTGGCCCAGGATCTGCAGCCCGATGATTGCGATCAATGGCGAGAGGTCAATCCCCATGCCGCCGCCCATCCGGTTCCGGATCGGGGCCAGGATAGGTTCGGTCAGATCGTTGAGCGTGCGCATGAGCGGATTGAACGGATCCTGGATGAACCAGGAGAGCAGCGCCCGGGCGATGATCAACAGACTCAGCGTCTGAATGACGATCATCGCCAAGTTCAGGATCAGGTTCGACAGTGCGTCCACCAGCCGTCCTTTGCGATTCCCGACTTCGAAAAGCTCTCGCGCGGCCCTGGGCCGCGCCTGCGCACAGCAGAAAGTCAAGTATCGCTTTGGGGCGGTATGGTCCGGTCCGGTTACTGCGGTCGGGGCCCGAAAATGGCCCTGCCGATCCGCACGATCGTGGCCCCTTCCGCGATCGCAGGGGCAAAGTCCGAAGTCATTCCCATCGAAAGCTCCCGCAGCGGAGCATCCGGGAACTGTGTCGCCAGGTGGTCGCGCAGGTCCCGCAGTCGGGCAAATGCCGAACGCAGGGTCGGTTCGTGATCCGTCAGCGGGGCGATCGTCATCAGTCCGCGGACCTGAAGCCGGGTCTCGGCGCTGATGTCACCCAGGAGCTCGGGTAAGTCGGGCGGCTGGGCGCCGCCCTGGGTATCGGCGGCGTTGACTTTGACCTGCAATAGCACCGGATAGTCGGCAGTCTCGGCGCGGCGATCGATCGCCCTGGCCAATCGCAGCGAATCGACCGATTCCACTATGTCGAAGTAACGCGTCGCGTCGCGAGCCTTGTTGCGCTGCAGTCGCCCGATCAGGTGCCATCGGGTCCGTCCATCCAGCCTGCGGATCTTGGCCACGCCCTCCTGGACGCGGTTCTCCCCGAATCGTCGCAGCCCCGCCCGCAGCGCAGCCTCAATGTGCGAATGCCCGAACGTCTTGGTGACCGCGACCAGCTTCACGTCCTCGCGCGGACGACCGGCGGCCGCGCACGCAGCCTGGATCTGCTCCTCGACCCGGCCGAGATTGCCGGCAATGACGCCGGTCAGCCGATCGATCTCGGCGTTGTCGCCTAGATCGCCGTCCGTCTGTGCTGTCGAATGAACGATGGCAGATCCGTCCGATCCGATTCGCTGCCGAAATCGCTGGCGCTGTACCCGCGCAGGCTGCCGGGCGATTCGCCCTGCAACCGGGTGGCGATCACGGTCACGAATATGTCCTTGTCGGCCTGCTCTTCCACGACTGCGCCAAAGATGATATTGGCGTCTTCGTGGACGGCGCTGGAGATCATGCTGGCGGCTTCATTTACCTCGAACAGCGATAGATCGTAGCCGGCCGTGAAATTGAGCAGCACGCCCTTGGCGCCGTCAATGGACGCGTCCAGCAACGGAGACGCCAGGGCTTCCTTGACCGCGGCGACAGCGCGGTTTTCGCCGGTGCCGTGGCCGATGGCCATCAGCGCGGTCCCGGACTTGGTCATTACGGTGCGCACGTCGTTGAAGTCGAGGTTGATCAATCCCGGTTTGGTCACCAGGTCGGAGATGCCCTTGACCGCCTGGCGCAGAACGTCGTCGACGGTCCGGAAAGCTTCCAGCATGGGCAGATTCTGGTCGGCAATTTCCAGGATCCGGTCGTTGTGAATCGAAATGGAGGTGTCGACGTGACGCTGCAGTTCCTCCAGGCCGGTCTCGGCCACCGTCGAACGATGCGAGCCCTCGAACGAGAACGGCCGCGTGACGACCGCGACCGTCAGGATGCTCATGCTGGAGGCGATTTCGGCGACGATGGGCGCGGCTCCGGTACCGGTTCCGCCGCCCAAGCCGGTGGTGATAAAAACCATGTCGGCGCCCTGCAGGCATGCCGCAATCTCGTCGGCATTCTCCTCGGCCGCCTTGGCGCCAATCCGGGGGTCGCCGCCCGCACCGAGCCCGCGGGTTGCTTTTTCGCCGATGCGGATCCTTTTGGGGGCCAGCGAGCGGACCAACGCCTGGGCATCGGTGTTGATGGAGATAAAGTCCAGGCCGTCGAGTTTCTGACGGATCATCCGGTCGATTGCATTGCCGCCGCCGCCGCCGACTCCGACCACCTTTAATACCGCCGGATTCGGGGCGCTGACACCGTCGCCAGGCGACCCGCCGCTGCCCGAAATGCGGGTGACTATGTTGCCACCACGAGTCGATTCAGCCATGCGCGCGCCTCAGAAAAAAGCCGGTTTCAGATTGATGCGAGCACCATGCCGAATGCTTGGTTTTATATACCGCATATCTTACCCGCCGCCGCCAAATGCGAGCCGGTGCCCGCCTAACTGGACCAGGAAATACTGGGTTGAAACAACTGCCGGATCCAGCGCCGCATCGACTCCAGGGTGCTGCCGCGGGCGTTGATTCCGGTCAATTGCGACTGACCGTGCTCCTCGGGGCCGATCGCCGCCAGGGCGAGCCCGAAGGCGGTCGTGAATTCAACGCTGTGGGCGCTCTGGTTCATCCCGAAGAGGTAGGGCGCCAGGCCGCGGTCGGCCGGCATTTCCAGGACCCTGCTGGCCAGGTTGGGCAGGCCGGTGATCTGGCTCGATCCGCCGGTCAGCACGACGCCGGCCGCCAGGTGGTGAATCAGGCCGGCTTCGGCAAGCACCGAGCGGGCTCTGAGCAGCATGTCCTCGTACCGGGCCTCCAGAATCTCATGCAGCAGCGAGGCGTCAACGTCGATCATTTGGGACCGGAACGAATGGGCCGGAAGGCTGGCGCCCGGATCTGGCCCGGCCAATTGCCCGTAGGAGAGCTTTAGCTCCTCGGCCACATTGACCGGCACGTGCAGACCCTTTGAAACGTCCGCCGTCACCGCCTCACCGGCGATCGGGATCGAGTGCATCAACTTGAACGCCCCGCCCTGGAACGCCATCACGTCGGTGGTGCTGTGGCCGATGTCGATGACGGCCACTCCCGACTGAATCTGCTCCTGATCGAGGCAGGCGGTTGCCGCCGCGTAGGGCTGCAAAAGCGCGAAATCTACTTCGAGGCCGCATTGCTGCAGCGCCTTGGCCTGATTCTTCAGCGATCCGGTGACGCCGGTTACTACCGTGGCTCTCAGCGCCAGGCGGCGACCGGCCAGACCGATCGGGTCGTTGACCCGGGCGGTGCCGTCGACGATGAATTCGAGCGGAGATACGTAAACGATTTCGCGATCGCCGCGCCGCGCGCCCTTGGTCAGGCGTGCCAGCAGCTGCTGGAGATGGCGGTGCTGGAAAGTGCGTTCGTTGGCGCGCAGCAAGACGTCGGCGGTCTCGGTGGTGGTGGCAAGATGCGAACCGGAAACCCCCACGCAAACCCGTTCGATTTCCGCCCGCGCGGCCCGCTGGGCGTGCTCGATCGCAGTCTTGATCGATGCTGCGGCCGCGTCCACGTCGACCACCTGGCCGCGGAAGATTCCGGAGCTTGGCGCGGTACCCAACCCCAGGACATGGGTCTGATCGTTCCGGTAGCGCTGCGCAATTACGGCAACAGTCTTGAATGAACCGATTTCGAGACCGGCCACGAGCTGTCGGCGACCCATCAGCCGCGCCCCTGTTCGGGGTCGAAACCGCCCGGCACCGCCCTGAAAGTGGGTTGGAGCGGGGGACGCAAGTCCACGTGCAGGAGGCGCAGCTGATTGCCGCGGGCGTAGTCAACGACCTGGATCAGGGCGGTTAGCTTTTCATCGACAGCTTGCGGGGTCCCAAGATAGATCAATGCACCGCCGGCCGTACGGGCAATCATGCCCTGCGCAGGCGAGTGCTCTATGTGGTCAAGTTTGAACCCCAGCCCGCGGAGCGTGTGCTGGATCCGGTGGCCCGTTTCCAGAACCGCCGCATCGATACCGGCGCCGGTGTCGGCGCCGGGGCTGGAAATCGCCAGCTCCAGGTCGGGATCGAAACCGGCGGCCAGCGCGTTTCCCCGGCGATCTACCAGGAAGAAACCCTCGCCGGTGGACCAGTTGGCGACCGCCAGCGCCGGCTGGACCGACACTGTCACCGATCCGTCAATCCGGGGATCCACCTGCGCCCAGGCGATTTCGGGGCGTTCCCGCAACCGGGCAGCCGCATCCGTGGCGGAGAGAAGGAACAGGTTTTCGGGGACTGCAAACAGTTCTTCCACCGGGCCATGATCAATCGGCACGCTGCCAGCGCTGGCACCGACGAACGCGGTCCGCGCACTGCGGACGTCAAACAGCGGGTCGGTCAGCATCCAGGCGAACAAACCCGCCAGCGCCAATCCGCTAGCCAGCGCCAGCCAGCGGGCCTGATTGCGGGCCACGAATGCGATCATGCGCGCC
>CAYXKQ010000020.1:0-15849 GCA_964465715.1 uncultured Chloroflexota bacterium | reverse complement strand
AACGTCGGAAAACGTCCGGACGCGGTTCTGGCCGACGCCGGCTACGCCTCCAAGGGCAACCTGGACGATCTGGAGGACCTGAAGATAGACGGCTACGTCTCGCTGGGACGTGAAGGCAAGCCTCTCGCCGACCAGGCGGCCCCCTCGCGACAGCGGATGGCGGCCAAGCTCAAGACTCCGGAAGGCAAGAAGGCCTACGCCGCCCGCAAGGGAATTGTCGAACCGTACTTTGGCTGGGCCAAGCACGTGCTGGGGTTCAGGCGCTTCAGCGTCCGCGGCGAACGCAAGGTCCGCGGCGAATGGTCCCTGCTCTCGCTGGCGATCAACATGCGCCGGATTGGTGTGTCCCGCGCATGAAAAACATGGCCGATATCCCCGTGTCTGGGGCCTATTTGAGCAATTTAGGCGGTTCAGGCGGCCAGATTGACGCAGACGCCGCAAATCAGTGGCCAACGCACCGGATCGGCGGTCTCGGAAAAACGCCGATCAAGGCGTTAGGCGTAGTTCGTCCAAATTCCTGCGGCGCGGACTCCTAGGTCCTCGCGCGCAATGCCGCGCTCGCGCGCCTGCTTTTCCAATCGTGCATCGACAGCTTCGGTCACGGTGAGGCCGGGGTGGATCACGTTGAGCGTAATCCCGTCAGATCCCAGCTCATCCGAAAGGGTCTTGGACATGTGGACTACCGCCGCGTTGCGCAATCCATATATCGATGAACTGCGGGCCGAGAGCCCGCCGATGCTGATGATCCTTCCCCATTTGCGGGCCCGCATGTGCGGGGCAACCGCCTTGATGGTGCGGAAGTAACCGACCACCTTGGTGTCCAGATCCTCGATCAGGTCCTGTTCCTGGGCCTCGTCCAGATCACCCGTGACCTGCCCGCCTGCCATGGCCGCCGAATTGACCAGGATGTCGATGCGTCCGAATTCGGCGATCGTCATATCAACCAGGTTCTGGACATCGCCGGTGCTGGTTGTATCAGTTGGTATTCCGATCACCTTGCGGCCGGTGGCGGCTGAAATCTCGTCCGCGGTTGCCTGCAGAGGGCCCGCGCTGCGGGCCGCCAGCGCCAGGTCCACCCCTTCGCGGGCAAATTCCAGCGCAATGGATTTGCCGATTCCCTTGCTTCCGCCGGTGACTATCGCCACCCTGCCGCCAAGTTCCATATCCATGCCGGTCTCCGATCAATTCGGGTTTGCCAATTCTTGATTCATGGATGCGATGCGATCCCTGCAATCACGGCCTGGAACCTCCATATGTCCGCCAGCGGACAATATGGGCCGCAATTTCCTCCATGTTGACGGCTGGCAACAATATGGAGCCCGTTGACCGGCATTTTCCCGGCCAAAAACAGGCCTGGCACCCGGTACAAGTTCCAGCCGCCCGTTCCGGTGAACGGCAACCGGGCGACTCAGGTTCCACAATGGGGCGTTGCGAGAAACGGGCCGGGAGTACGATGCCGATGCGAACTGGCAGGTGCGGCGCGATCGCCACGGAACGGGGTAATGCGTCCTAGCGGCGACGGTTTCACCTATTCGGCCACGGACCTGGTCGGTTTCCTCGAATGCGGCCATTTATCACGGCTTGATCGCGCCCGGGCCGCCGGCCTGATCGCCGCCCCGTTCGTTGACGACCCGGTGCTGGACCGCATCGCCAAGCGGGGCGAATTGCATGAGCGCCGGTATCTCGATTCGCTGGTCAGAGACGGTCACTTGGTCACCAAAATCGCGCTGGATGAATCGCTCCCCTATGCAGCGCGGATCGAATCGGGGCGCGATGCGACCCTTGCGGCGATGCGCGCTGGTGATGCGGTCATCTACCAGGCGGTGCTCCACGACGGTCGGCGCACCGGATTTGCCGACTTCCTGCGCCGGGTCGAGAGGCCCAGCGGGCTGGGCTGCTGGAGTTATGAGGTCTGGGACACCAAGCTGGCCCGGCACGCCAAGGCTTCGGCCATCCTGCAGCTGTGCATGTACTCGGACCTGGTCGAGCAAATCCAGGCTGCGGCGCCGGAATTCATGCACCTTGCCCTGGGCGGAATCGCCCGCGAGACGGTCTCGTTCCGGGTGGCCGATTACGCGGCCTATTACCGGTATGTCGCCGCGTCGTTCGAGGAGTTCCTGGACTCAGAGCCGGTCGCGGTGCCGGATTCATCGCCCGATCCGGTAAGTCACTGCCAAGTCTGCCGCTGGAGCCAGAGTTGCACCGAGCGCTGGCGCGCCGAAGACGATCTGGCGCTGGTTGCAAATCTCGATTTGCGGCATCGGCTCGCCCTGCTCCGGTCCGGCATCTCGACAAGGACCGAACTCTCCCGCCTCGCCGATGGGGTGCTGCGGGAGATCTCAGGGGTCGGCCGGTCCGCGCTCCGCCGGGCCCGCGACCAGGCCGAAATCCAGGTGCGCGGCCAGCGCCAGGGCAGGGTGATTTCGAACCGCCTGGAACCGCCCCGCGCCGCCGACGGATCGCCCGTTCTCGATCACGGCCTGCTCATGCTGCCAGAGCCGTCCAGCGGCGACCTGTTCGTCGATTTCGAGGGCGATCCCTTCTTCGAATCCGTCGAAGCCGACGGGATCGAATACCTTTTCGGGGCGTTGGAGCCGGGCGCGCTGGATGAGGGAGGCGAGCCGGTTTTTCATTCGTTCTGGGCCACCGAGCAGGAAACCGTCACGAGCGCCGGCGAGCGCCGGGCCTTCGAGGCTTTCATCGACTTGGTCACTGACCGGCTTGGAAAAGACCCCAATCTGCATGTGTACCACTTCGCACCGTACGAACCAGCAGCCGTAAAAAGGCTCGCCGGTCGCTACAACACGCGTGAGCACGAGGTGGACCGCCTGCTGCGCGGCAGGGTATTCGTTGACCTCTACCGGGCCGTGCGCCAGGGGGTGCGCGCGTCGGTAGAGAGCTATTCGATCAAGCGCCTGGAGCCCCTATACGGCTTCGCGCGCAAGATCGACCTGCGCGAGGCGGGCAGGAGCATTGTCGATTTTGAGACCTGGCTCGAACTTGACAACCAGAGTGGCGGCGCCGAGCGCGCGCGGTTGCAGGAGTCGATCCGCCAGTACAACCGCGACGACTGCCTGTCGACGTTCCAGCTGCGCAACTGGCTTGAAGATCAGCGGGCCGCGCTGGAATTGGATTTGGGGACCGGACTGCCGCGGCCGGCCGCGGCCGAATCGAACCAGACCGAAGATTCCGAGCAGCAGCAGGAATTCAACCGCCTGGCCGCAGAACTCCTGACCGGACTGCCCGACGATCCCGGGGATATGGATGGGGATCAGCAGGCCAGGTGGCTGCGGGCGCACCTGCTCAACTGGCACCGCCGCGAGGACAAGGGTGTCTGGTGGCGGTACTTCCACCTGCTCAACGAGATCTCCCATGGCGAGTACCGCGAGGAGAGCGATGCCCTCGGCGAACTCCGGTTCGAGCGGTCCTGGCCGGATCCGAATCCAAGGGCCCGCTCGACCTTCTACCGTTTCCGGTTCCCGCCCCAGGACCACGACATCAAACCGGGGTCAAGTCCCCGCGATCCCGATACCGCAGCATCCGTGGGCAAGGTCGCGGACATTGACGACGAACTGGGCGCGATCGATATAAGGCGCGGCGATCGATTCCCCGCGCCGACACCCAGGTCCCTGATCCCGTTCGATCACGTCAGCGCGGGCCCGAAACCAGGGAGTCTCTTCCGCCTGGCAACCTGGGTCACGGAGAACGGGATGGCCTCAGCTGGTCCAAACAGGGTCGGCCGCGACCTGCTCCGGCACCGGGAACCCGAATTCGGGCAGGGGGCCGGGCAATCCCTGGCGCGGACTGGGGAAGATGCGGGGGCGGCGGCCCGGCGTCTGGCGCTGCGGATGGATGGGACTTACCTGGCCATCCAGGGCCCGCCGGGATCGGGAAAAAGCACCGTCGGAGCCCAGATCATCGCCGACCTGGCCGGCGCCGGCAAGAAGATCGGGGTGACCGCCAACAGCCACAAGGTCATCGGCGAACTGTTGGCCAAGGTCGTCCGCGAAGCCGCAGGAAGGGGCCTTGACTTGCGCGTCGGCCAGCGCACGGCCGCGGACCAGGCACCCGAGGGGGTGACGCCGCTGGAGTCCAGGCAGGCGGTGGCCGCGCTGGATCAGGGAACATACGACGTCATCGGAGGGACGACCTGGCTGTGGGCCAGAGAGGAAGTGACCGACCGCCTGGACGTGCTGGTGATCGATGAAGCCGGGCAGATGTCGCTGGCCGATGCCCTGGCGGCATCGCCGTGTGCCGCCAGCCTAATCCTGCTGGGCGACCCGCAACAGCTAAACCAGCCGCTGAAGGGCGTTCACCCCCCGGGTGCCGAGCGCTCGGTCCTCGGTCACGTGCTGGATGGCGAGCGGGTTATCCCTCCGCACCTGGGGGTATTCCTGGACGGCACCTGGCGCATGCATCCAGATATCAGCGCCTACACGTCCGAAGTCTTCTATGAAGGGCAGCTGCGTTCCCATCCGGGCCGCGAGCGCCAGCAGGTAAGGGGCGCGGTGCCGCTCGCGGGCACCGGCGTGCGGTTCGTGGCGGTGCCCCACGAGGGGAATTCAAGCTCATCGCCCGAGGAAGCGGCAAAGCTGTGCGAGTTGATCACCACCCTGCTTGATTCGGACCCGGCCTTTACCGGCGCCGACGGAGTGCAAAGATCCCTGGATATGTCGGACGTGCTGGTGATCACGCCGTTCAACGCCCAGGTCGCCCGGATTGGAGCGGCCCTGCGCGGATTGCGGGTGGGCACGGTGGACAAGTTCCAGGGACCGGAGGCGCCACTCTCGATCTACTCGATGGCTAGCAGCAGCGCCGCCGAAGCGCCCCGCGGGATGGAGTTCCTCTACAACCTGAACCGGCTCAATGTTGCCACCAGCCGGGCCCAGGGCCTGGCCGTGATACTCGGCAGTCGGGCGCTGCTGCAGGCGCGCTGCCGCACCCCCCGGCAAATGCGGCTCGCCAATGCGCTGGCCAGATTCATCGAGCTGGCCGATTCGGCCGCCTGATGCGTAGTCGTCAGGTGGGATCCGTGGTCGGAATCCGGGCCCAACCTCCGGTTCCGACACCGCCCCGCGGGCCATCATGAATCCGCTGGCGCGGATTGGCCCTGGTCGCAACCGCCGCCGAATCGCGGCCGCCCTCCGGGCAGTCGAGGCGGCCGATTTAGACCGGTTCGAGAAAACCCTTGGCAACGACCCGGAGACCGTTCACGCCAGGGTGGGGGGCAACTCCGTCCTGGAATGGCTGACCCAGCCCGACTTCTCGCCGCCCGATCCGCGATTCGTCGACGCGTTGATTGAGGCCGGCGCCGAATTGGACCGCGCGCTGAACCTGGCCGGCTGCTGGAATCTCGCCCAGCTGTGCAGCCAGCTGCTGGCCGCCGGCGCCGATCCGTCAGCCCGTGCCGATGCCGGCATAACCCCGCTCGAATCGGCCGCCATGCACAGTTCCAAGGAAGCGGCCGACGTGCTGGTCGGCCACGGACTGCACCGCCCCTCGCTTTGGCTGGCGGCGGCAAGCGGCCAACTGGAAACGGTGCGGGACTGGGTCGCCCCGGACCGAACCCTCCGGCGTGATCCCGGGCCCTACCGGCCCGACTGGGCCGATGTCGGGCGACCCGCTGGCGAAGCCGAATCAAACGATGACGGCGAGATCATTGGCGAAGCATTCGTTTTCGCCGCCTTAAACGATCGGCGCGGGGTGGTCGAACACCTGCTCCAGATCGGGGTCGACGTCAACGCCCGCCCCTACCAGAACACAACCGCGCTGCACTTTGCGATCCAGTTCCGCCGCACCGAGATGGTCGAGTACCTGCTGGACCGAAAGGCAAGTACCGCCATCCGGGATGCGATCTTTGGCGCCGCGGCGAAGGATTGGGCCAAGGCCTGCCACGACGGCAGCCCGGAGTCCGGGGAGATTCTCAGGATTCTCGAAGCGGCCAGCGCCGATTGACCGATGCGCCCCTGCGTTGACCGCCACGCCGGAGGTGGCGGACCGGTAACCGATTGACTAGTCCCTTCCGCGGCGGATCCGCCCCAGGGAGGCGTTGACGAACTCATGGAAATTGCCCAGCAGGTCCCCTTCCCCTGCGCCGGCAGGCGGATCAATCAGCCAGGCTTCCGGGTCGGGGAGCGGCCGCGCGGCCGCGGCCAGTTCCCAGAACGCCAGGTTCTCGACCGCCCCGGCGTCGGCCTCATAGCGCCGCAGGAATATGTCGGCGGCCTCCCTTATGCCGCGCAGGTGCATTTCCATCCGAAAGTTGCCCACATCCAGCGCCCGGTCTCCGACCGCGGCCCCGTCCCAGTCGACGATCGCGGCGATCCGGCCCTGGTGCCAAAGGACGTTGCCGGGCCAGAAGTCCATGTGCAGAAAGGCCGGCCTGGTACTGGCAAGCGCGGGCCTGAATTGCTCGATGGCGTCATAAATCGGTCCCGCCAGCGGATGGCCGGCATTGGCCGCGGGCCAGCGTCCGCTCAGGAAATAGAGCCCGATCTCCTCCCCCTCGTAAAGGTCGGCCGATTCCTCCGCCGAAGGGGCGATGTCGTGAATCGACAGCAGGATCTCGGCCATGTCCTCGGCCCAGGCCGCAACGTCACCTGGTTTCATCACCTGCCTGCCCTCGATGAATCCGGTGACCAGACCCGGCACTCCCAGGAAGCTCCCGTCGGCATCCAGAAAAAGCGGCTCCGGGACCGGGATTCCGCGCCGGTGGGCGATCGTCAATCCCTGGAACTCGGCAGTTGCCCGCTCCGAATCAAGCGAATCGGTAAGCTGCTTGATCACCAACAAGATCCTCTGGCCGCCCGGCGAGGCCGCCCGGACAATGTGCACCCGGTTCGTGTATGCCGCACCGGCCGGGGTCGCCGATTCAAAGCGATGGCCCGGGCATACAAGGTCCAGGAGCGGCTGCACGAAATCCGAGTCCAGTGGACTGGGTTGCCCCGCTGGCATTGGCAGCTGTCGGTCCTCTCCGATGGGTGAATGATCTGCACAACGGCCAACTCACGATAACTGGGCATAGACTGCCCGGGAATTGGCCTCGAACGCAATCGCTTAGGAATTACCGTCATGTCCGAGCGCCGTACCGGCTGGGTATTTCACGAGACCTACCTCTGGCACGACACCGGGCGCTGGCAGCCGCAGGGATCCGAGCACGGACGCTGGCTGCAACCCTGGGAGCACTATGAAAACCCCGCGACCAAGCGGCGCTTCAACAATCTGTTGGAGGTTTCGGGCTTCGCCGACGAGCTGGTTTCTCTGAAACCCGGCCCGGCCAGCATCGAGCAGGTGCAGCGATTCCATACGCGCGAGTACGTTGAGCGGGTGCGCGAGCTTTCCGCCTCCGGGGGCGGCGACGCCGGAATCGAGGCGGTGCTATCGGGCGGCGGATTCGAGATCGCCCTGCTATCCGCCGGCGGGACCGTCCGGGCAGTCGACGCGGTGCTCGACGGTGAGGTCGACAACGCCTACGCGCTGGTGCGCCCGCCAGGACATCACGCCGAGCGCGACCGCGGCATGGGGTTCTGCGTATTCGGGAACGTTGCAATCGCGGCCATGCACGCGCTGGCCGAACGGGGTCTGAGCAGGATCGCCACGGTCGACTGGGACGTCCATCACGGCAACGGCACGCAGCAGGCCTTCTACGACCGCGGCGACGTCCTGACGATCTCGATCCACCAGGATGAATGCTTCCCCCGCGGCAGCGGCACCGTCGCCGAGCAGGGCGAGGGCGAAGGCACCGGCTGCAACATCAACATTCCCCTGCCGCCGGGCAGCGGACACGGAGCCTACACCGAAGCGATACGCCGGCTGGTAGTGCCGGCCCTGCGCGCGTTTCGTCCCGACCTGATCATCGTCCCGTCCGGATTCGACGCCGCCAATTTCGATCCGCTGGCGCGGATGATGGCCCACTCGGACACCTTTCGGGAAATGACCCGGATGCTGCTGGCGGCCGCCGATGAACTCTGTTCGGGCCGGCTGGTGATGAGCCATGAGGGCGGATACAACCCGATTTATGTCCCGTTCTGCGGGCTCGCCGTGGTGGAGGAACTGAGCGGCCGGCGATCGATCGCCGGCGACCCCTTCCTGGCCCACGTAGCAACCGCGGGCGGGCAGGAACTGCAGCCGCACCAGCAGGCAGCGCTCGGCGAAGTTGGCCCGGCGTTGAAGCGGCTGCGGGCGCTCGTCGGCGGGTAGCTTTCGCGCCGAGGCTCCGGCGCGCGGGCCTCAGGCCGATGGCGTCTTCCCCGGATCGCCCGATTCCGGTCAGATTCCAAATTCCACGACCTTTCTGCAGGCGTGATCAATCAACTGCGGCACCGTCCCGCGACGCCCGAGTTCGGGACGTTCCCACCTCCAGCCGATCGACACCAGGCTCCTGATCACCAGGAACAGGGGCAGCAACGAGAGGGCCGCATCGCCGATGGGGCGCACGGACCGGTAACCGGCTACCAGCGCCTGCTGGATCTCGGAAAAGTACGGCTCATCCTCCAACTCGCACAATGCCACCGCCAGCTCGTACTGGTGCCAGCCAAATCCGGCGTCGTCAAAATCGATCACGTGCAGGCGTCCCGTATCCGTAACGACGAAATTCTTGGGATGCAGGTCGGCGTGAATCATCGAGTAGATCCCGGGCGTCTTGCCGTAGTCGCCGAGGATCGATTCGATCGCATCGCGGGCGCGGAGAAGTACCGCGCGCTGCTCCGGACGCAGGATCGGCACCTCCCAGAACCGGCCCCAGAACGGTATTTCGCCGACGAATCCGGGCACGTCGAACCGGTGACGAACGAACCCGGGCGGCGGGGACCAGGCGCTGGATTGGTTGTGGATCCGGGCGGCGATGCGGCCGATCTGTTCGAATCGGGCCGCGATTTTGTCCGGGTCGGATTGGCGCTCGATCTCATCGCCAAGGATCCGGCCCTCGACCCACTCGATCATGCCCACCAGGCGCGACGATTCCCCATCCGGGGTGGGGATATGAGCGTAACCACGCCCGTCCAGGGTGGGCAATCCGACCGAAACGCTGATCCCGGCCTCGCTGAGCGCCCTAGCCCAGATGAGCTCTGATTCCAGCTCCGCCAGGGAGTGGTAGCCGGGGCGGTGGATGCGCAGCACATAAGCCCGGGAACCTGGCGCCTTGACCCGAAAAACGCAGTTCTCGGCATTGGCCACCAGGTCTATGCGGCCGGCTTCAAGGCCCCAATGGGGCAGCGCGCGCTCGGCGATGTCCCTGAATTCGGCCGGGCCGAGGTTGGTAGGGTCCGGCAAGCGTTCAGGTCGGGGTGCTGACGGCGGCCGCGAACCCTTCCATGAACAGGTCGGCATGTTCGCGCTCAAACACCAACGGGGGGCGGACTTTGAGCACGTTGCCGTGCTGCCCGGATCGCCCCATCAGAAATCCGGCCCGGCGCAGGCGGTTCATGATTTCCTCAGCACCGTCCGGATCCGGGCTCTTGCTGGCGCGGTCCTTGACCCATTCAATCCCGATGAACAAACCCTGGCCTCGCACCTCGGCCACCGCCGGGCAGTCCCGGCCGATTGCGCGCAGGCGATCCCGCAGATACGATCCGATCCTGGTGACGCTGGTTGTCAGGTCCTCATCCTCGATGACATCGATGACGGCCTGGCCGACCGCGGCCTGCAGGGGGCTGGAGGCAAACGTATTAAAGTACCGCGTCTTGGAACGGAAGGCGCTCACCAGTTCCGCCGATGCCGCCACCCCGGCCAGCGGCAGGCCGTTGCCCATCGGCTTGCCCATGACCGCAACGTCGGGAACGAATCCCGAAGCCTCGTAACCCCACCAGCGACCGGTGCGCGCGAACCCGGCCTGCACCTCGTCGCAGATCATCAACCCGCCGGCGGACCTGACCACTTCGGCCGCCCGGAACATGAACCCGGGCGGGATGTCGGGCAGGCCCTCGTTGGCCAGGATCGGGCAGAAAAGCGCCCCTGCGAACGGTACCCCGTCGGCGGCGAAGCCCTCGATCTGCTCCTGCAGCAACTGCAGGTAGGCGTCGGCCAGTTCCTCGCCGCCAAGCCCCTCTTGGATCGGTCGGTATTGCTGCGGGACCGGAATCGAGCGGAATTCGGGCGACTCCTGCTCGCGCAGCCTGGTGAGTTTGCGCACCTCGGTGGAGTTGCCGTGATAGGCGGCATCGGTGCCGATAAGGCCCCTCCCGCCGGTCGCGGCGCGGGCCATCTGGATCGCGACCTCGTTGGCCTCGGTCCCGCTGCAGGTGAACACCACCGTCGTGATCGGATCGGCGTGCAGCCCCGTCAGGCGCTCTGCGTATTCGAGAACCCCTTCGTGCAGGTAGCGCGAGTGGACGTTCAGCGTTTCAGTCTGGCGTCGCATGGCATCGACCACGCGGGGGTTGGCATGGCCCACGCAGGGCACGTTGTTGTACACGTCCAGGTAGCGCCGCCCGCCGGCGTCAAACAACCACACGCCTTCGCCGCGCACGATGTGCACCGGGTCCCGGTAGAAGGTCGTGACGCCGCTGCCGAGGAGTTTCTCGCGGCGGGCCAGAAGGTCCGCAGTGGATTGATCGCCCATGCCGGAATTGTCAGCCAAAAGGTGGCCTGAAGGAAACCCTCTGGTTTGTCGCAGCGCTTTTCCCGTCCTCGCCCCCACGGGTTTCAGAACGGGCTGCGGCTCTCTCGCGCCCCTGCCGCTGGATTGGCCGCCGCCGGATTCGACGCGCCATCGGCGTTTCCATGCCTCTGGCACCGCGGCGGCTGGGCGATCTGTTCGCAAAATCCTGGCGGCAACCGCTCAACTCGGATTCGCCCAGTTGAGTCGATTCCGAGTCAATGCCCGCAAGCGCGAAAGCGATTCGCGATGCGTGATTGGGGGAGCTTTCGAAGGGACTTTGATCGTTCCGGGGTCCGGTCCGACAATTCCGGCTCGGATCGGCGGTGCTATCTGCCAAGCCATGCGGTGAATTCACGCCGGGACAGCGGACGACTCATCCACGACGTGTCGGGCTCCGGGATGCAAAGAGCGTCCGCAACGGTTTTCCACCCGCCCGGAATTGAAAGGAACTGGGGTTTCCCGGCCCTGCTGCGCCAAGTCAACCGGCCCTGGCGTTCGGTGACGCCGGCGAGCTCGAGCGTTGACTGGGCGTCCTGGACGCAGTAATCGATGACTTCCTGGCGGGCGCCGGCGTGCCACATTTGGACCGCTTTGGCGCCATCCATTCCCGTGGTCTTGGCAGTCGTTCCCGAACCGATGCAGGCCGTCCGCAGAGCCAATGGGTACCCCTTGACGCAAAACAGGTGGAACATCATGTCCACGTGGTTTCTCGCCAGGGTCCTGCATTCGTCGACCAATCCCGACTCCTCGGCGAGGATGTCGAAGTCGAATCCCGTCCCATTCCACGTCAGAAGCGTGAAGCCCCGATCAACGGCCGCGACGAGGTCTCTGACCAGATGCCTGAGTTCCCTCTTTTTCATCCGAGTGGCGATGGAGCCATCAGCGGCGTCGCCATGCCAAATGCGAGTCTGTTCCATCGAGCTGGCGGCGGCCGCACAGGCGATTCCCAGAGGGCGGTGATTCCGCCAATCCGCCCCGTCGGGGAAGCGCTTAACCGTTTCGATGTCGAATGCGAAATAGTTGGCCATTCACTGTCCCCTGCGACGCAATCCCGTGCGAAACCGGCCGCCCCTCGCAACCGCCCGAACGCTGGATACCCTAAGAATCGGTCTGGTCCATCTCGCCTGTGATCAATGATTGAAGCCTGGTGCGCAGGTCGTGGATTTCGTGATCCACGATATCCCAAATCACATCGTCGTCAACCCGGCCGTAGGTGTGAAGGAGGCGATTCCGCGCGCTGATGATGTCTCGCCAGGGGACGTTGGGATTGGCGGCGCGGAAATCTGGCGGAACGTTGCCGGCAGCCTCGCCTAGGAATCCGATATTCCACATCACCGCGTCGTAAACGACCCTGGTCTGGAATACCTGCATTCGACTCAGACCGTTCGTGTGGGAAATTATTCTGCGGCAGCATTCGATCATGTCCATCACATGAATGCGCCAATCTCTTTTAGACATGGATCGATTCTGCTTCGGCCGCGTCCCGGAACTCAGTGCGCAACTCATATTCGGTCAGGCAATGGACCGGTTGCGCAAAAAGATCTTCCAGGTAATGCACCGCCCCGAAGTACTGCTTGGCCCGGAGAGGCCTATGGAATGTGACCAGGATGTCGATGTCGCTGGCGGGAGTTGCTTGATCGCGCGCAGTGGAGCCAAACAACGCTAATTCCTCGACGCCAAACCTTCGGTTCAGTTCACTTCTGTGCTCGCGCAGCACCACCAGAGCCTGGTCTTTGGTGATGCCCGCCCTGCCCGAATCCGCTTTAGCCATGCGCCTGAAATGCAGCCGATTGAGTTGCGGGCATTTTAGTTGCGCTCGGAAAGATGAGCACCCTGCCGGTTAAGTGCCCATGCTGACGAGCCGGGGTCGCATTCGAGGAAATCCGAACCGATGTAGACCACCTACATCCGGGACAGGCCGCTGTTTGCGAATCGGCTAACCCCCGTCGCGGATGAGGGCGGCGATCCGTTCACCGATCATCATCGTCGACAGATTGGTGTTGGCCCTCACGCAGTCGGGCATGATCGAGGCATCCGCCACCCGCAGGCCGGCGATCCCGTGCACCGAACCGGAATGGTCAACGACCGCCCCGGGGTCGGACGAAGGGCCCATCTTGCAAGTGCTGGAAACGTGGTGGCTGGTCCGGACATTGCTGGAGATCCATTTGTCCAACGCGCCGTCGGAAGCCAGGTCCGCGCCCGTCGGGTTCAGCGGGCCTTCGATCACGTCGGCGTACGAGTCCCACTCGCCCATGCGGGCGCAGAGCCGCACGCTCTCGCGCAGGCGTGCGCGGTCGGACTCCTCGGCCAGGTAGTTGTAGTCCAACAGCGGCTTGTCATGCGGGTCGCTCGAGCGGATCCGAAGGCTGCCGGCGCCCTCGGCCAGATACAGGGCGGCGATCATGCCCACCCCGATCGGATTGCCGCTGGTTGAAAGGTAAAAGCTGCGGTCGGTCACGTAGGAGAACGCATGGATGAACATGTCGTTTCGCAGTTGCGATCCGGTCGCGGTGTATTGCAGGGCGACCTGCATGGTCGGCATGGTCGATTCGAACTTGTGGTCCGGCCGGGCGAGCCAGTCCAGCTGCACCTGGGGGTGATCGCGCAGGTTGCCGCCCACTCCCGGCAAGCCGTGGACAACGTCTACGCCGGCCGCCTCCAGGGCTTCCGCGGGCCCCACCCCGGAAAGCTGCAGGATGTGCGGCGAACCGATCGATCCGGCCGAGAGTATCACCTCTTCGGCCAGCACCTCAAACAGCTCACCGCCGCTCTCCACCAGTACTCCGGTGGCGCGTCCCCCGGAGATCAGGACGCGGTGCACGTGGCAATTGGCCCTGATGGTCAGGTTCAGCCGGTTGCGGGCCGACGGCAGGTAGCCGATGGCGGTGCTCTGGCGGACTCGGTCCGGATTGTTCATCGGCAGCGGTCCGACCCCGACCGAGTTGGGATCGTTCAGATCCGGGTTGTGCGGGAATCCGAGTTCGCGCGCAGCCGCATAGAACGCCCGCTGGTCCGCCAGCCACCCTTCCTCGGGCCAGCGAAGGGCGGCGATGGGGCCGTCGCTGCCGTGGAATTGGCCGCTGAAATCCGAGTCCGATTCGACCGCCTTGAAGTACGGCAAGACGTCCTTGAACGACCAGCCGGGATTGCCGGCCGCGGCCCAGCCGTCAAAGTCCTCGGGAATCCCGCGCAGGAATATCTGGGCGTTGACCGCCGACGAGCCCCCGACCAATTTGCCGCGCGGGATCATGATCGCCGGCAGATCGTCGGTCGCGCGGGCCACATACTCCCAGTTAAACGGGCTGTCGTACCCGAAAGCCCTGGCCCAGATATTCTGGTCGCCGTAGCCGTATTTGATCTCTTCCGGCAATTGTTCCAGGTCCGGATAGTCGGTTCCGGCTTCAAGCAGCAGGACCGATCGGCCGCGGTCTTCCGAGAGCCTGGTGGCCAGTATCGCGCCGGCCGAACCGGCGCCAACGATTACGGTGTCGTACCTGATTTTTGGTTCCTCCTGTAATCGCTTGCCGTTGCTGGTTGCGGCAAGGGGCAAGAATCGGATTTTGCCCGGAACCCAACTCCTAAATCTTTACGAATCGAGCAACCGCCATCAGCGGCCGTTGGTTTCCGGACCGGACCGGAAACCGGAATGCGGCGCGGAGGGTGCGTGCGCCAGGACTGCCGCCCGACCCTGGCGGCGGCGGGTTTGCAGAAAGCGGGCAATCGCACCCGAACTGCGCGCGCCAATCGGCCAACGCTTTTGCGAATAATCCTGTCGCGCCGCATGGCCCCGACAGGCGCCGTTGGGAGCGTTAGCGAAGGCGGACTTGGCGTTCACCTGAGCGTGAGAATCTGAAATTCTTAGGCAGTTGCAATCGGAAGTCCCCGTCAGATGGAAAAGAACCCCGAGGTCGAGAGTTTTTTCAGCGACGCCGAACGCTGGGGCCGGGAAGCGCGGGTGCTGCGCGGGTACCTGCTCGATTGCGGACTGTCCGAGGAGCGCAAATGGCGGAAACCCTGTTACGTTGACGCCGGGAAGAACATCTGCATCGTGCAGAGCTTTAAGGCCTTCCTGACGCTCCTTTTCTTCAAAGGGGCGCTGCTGAAGGACCCGGACGGAGTTCTCGAACCGCAGGGTCCAAATTCCCGGATCGGTTATCGGATGCGGTTCACCAGCGTCCGGCAAGTCGAGGATCTGGAGGCGAGCATCAAGGCCTACGTCAATGAGGCCATCCTGATCGAAAGGTCGGGCCTGAAGGTGGAAACGCGCCCGGCCGGGGAACTGGAACTGCCGGCGGAATTGATCGAGGCGTTCGCCGAAGACCCCGAATTCGCAGCAGCTTTTGATCTTCTCAGCCCGGGGCGCCAGCGGGGATATGCCTGGCACGTTGCCGATGCCAAGCGGTCGCAGACGCGTGCTGCGCGGGTTGACAGACACCGACCCAGGATCCTGGCGGGCAAGGGGCTGCGGGACCGCTAGACCGAAGTGCAAACCCGGCAATTCGAATGAGCACGGGGTACTCTTGCACCGTCAGCGGAAGGAAATCAAATGGAAAACATCGTAGTGCACTGGGAATTTGGATCCCACGATCCCGAATCCCTGGGGCAGTTCTACTCGGATCTGTTTGGGTGGCGGATCGAGGCGCAGGAGACCATGGACTACCGGGTCGCCTACACCGGCAGCGAACTCGGCATCAACGGCGGGATCATGCAGATCGACGAAGCGATCCCCACCTATCTGGTCTTCTATGCGGTGGTCGAAGACCTGCAGGCGACCCTGGACCTGGCCCAATCACTGGGCGCGAAGACTGTGTTCCCGCCTACCCCCATACCGGGCGTGGGGACCTTTGCGCACCTTACCGATCCGCAGGGCTTTCTGATCGGGGCCATCGAGCCGCCGCCGGACTGGGACGAGCAGGCCGCCGAGCAGCAGCGCGAAGAGGAAGGCGGGAACCCGGTAATCCACTGGGAAATCGGATCGGGCAACCCGACCGAACTGCACGCTTTCTACACCGCATTGTTTGGCTGGCAGATTGACACCGATACCCCGATGAACTACCCGATGGTGCTGACCGGCGGGGAAGGCGGAATAGGCGGCGGCATATACGCGGCCGAGGATCCGGACCACCGGTTCCTGACGATCTACGTCCAGGTGGAGGACGTTGCGGCAACGCTTAAGCAGGCGGGCAAACTTGGCGCCAGTTACGTCGGGGAAATCGCATCCGTCCCGGAGATCGGGGAGTTTTCGATACTCG
>CAYXKQ010000019.1:14827-16068 GCA_964465715.1 uncultured Chloroflexota bacterium | reverse complement strand
ATCACTTCCTTGCCGGACGCGACCAGGTAGGCGACCGTATCGCTGATCATCGCCAACCCCTCGCGGGGCGTGGTTTCAAGGATTTCCTCGACCTGGAAAAGCGAACTCTTGGCCACGATTGCACAGGCCGGCGCATGCGAGCGGGCGACCGCCTGCACGGCCGGGTCGCGCTCGCAGGTCGATCCCTTGTAGCGGGTGGCCCCGAAGGCGGTGAGCTTGGCATTCTGCCAGGTGATTCTTTCGGCCTGGCGGAAGAACTCTTCGTCCTTGGGGTTGGCACCGGGAAATCCGCCCTCGATGTAATCGATGCCGAAGCGGTCCAGGGCGCGAGCGATGTTGAGCTTGTCGGATACCGAGAACGAAACGCCCTCGGTCTGCGCGCCGTCGCGCAGGGTCGTGTCCAGGTAGAAGATGCGGGTCATGGAGATTTCAATTGCTAAGGCAGAACGTTGGCAGGGCGGGAATTGGGATCCGCCAAACCCGGTGCCCAGGTCGCGACCGACTTTCTAGGCGGCCGCCGGCACCCCGAGGCGGGCAATGATGGCTTCGCCCATGTCGGATGTCCCGACATGTGACGAACCTGCCTCCTTGATGTCGGCCGTGCGATAACCCGCATCCAGCGCTGCCGATACCGCATCCTCGATCGCCCGGGCTTCATCCTCCAGGTCAAAAGAGAGCCGGAGCATCATTGCGGCTGAAAGTATGGCCCCGATTGGGTTCGCCAGCCCCTGGCCGGAGATGTCCGGGGCCGCGCCGTGGATCGGCTCGTAGAGACCGCGCGCGGAATCGCCCAGGCTGGCCGAGGGCATCATTCCCAGCGACGCCGACAGCACCGCCATTTCGTCAGTGATGATGTCGCCGAACATGTTCGTGGTCACAACCACGTCGTAATCGCGCGGACTAAGGATCAGCCGCATCGCGAACGCGTCCACCAGGACCTGGTTCATTTCAACGTCCGGGTATTGCGCGGCGACCTCGGACATCACCTCGTGCCAGTAGGCCGAGGATTCGAGCACGTTCTGCTTGTCAACCGAGGTGACCTTGCCGCGGCGTCGGCGCGCCATCTGAAATGCCCGGTGACCGATCCGCTCGACTTCCGAACGCCGGTAGAGCATGGTGTCACGGGCGGCCGGTTCACCATCCACGGTAAGGCGACCGCGCGGCTCGGCGTAATAGACGCCGCCGGTCAATTCGCGCAGCACGACCATGTCCACGCCGCGCAGGATCTCGGGTTTGATCGG
>CAYXKQ010000019.1:4294-14727 GCA_964465715.1 uncultured Chloroflexota bacterium | reverse complement strand
GCCTCAACCAGTTCCTGCAACTCGGCGGCCGTCTCGGTTGACACGGTCACCAGCGGCAGACCCAGGGTGGTCGAATTTCCGAAAAAGATCTCGGCGAATCTCTCGCCCACGATCGCTTCGATTCCCCAGCGGGCCAGCGCCTGGGGAGCGTGCTCGCGCGATGAACCGGATCCAAAGTTGTTGTTCACAAACAGGATCTTGGCGCCGCTATAACGACGATCGTCGAACGGGTGCGAGCCGTCCGCGGCTTTGCGTTCGTCTTCAAAGACATGACGACCCAGGCCGTCAAAGGTGACCATCCGCAGATAACGGGCGGGAATGATCTGATCGGTGTCGACGTTGTTTCCACGCAGCACGATCCCTCTACCGCGGACCGCGGCGATGGGGGTGCCGGGAACGTTCATCGAGCACCTACGCGGACGTCGGCGACCTGGCCTGCCAGGGCCGCGGCGGCGACCATCGCCGGACTCATCAGCAGGGTGCGGCCGGTCGGCGACCCCTGGCGGCCGATGAAGTTGCGGTTGGACGAAGAAGCTGAGACCTGACGGCCCTCGAGCTTGTCCGGATTCATACCCAGGCACATCGAGCAGCCGGCGTCGCGCCATTCGAAACCGGCCTCGAGGAACACCGCGTGCAGGCCTTCGGACTCGGCCTGGGCGCGGACCTGTTGCGAACCGGGCACGACGATCGCCTTGACCGAATCCTCCACTCGGTTGCCTTTGACCACCGCGGCAGCCTCGCGCAGGTCCGAGATGCGACTGTTGGTGCAGGAACCGATGAACGCCACGTCGATTGGAAAACCGGCGATGGGCTGGTTGGGCTCGAGCCCCATGAAATCGAGCGCGGAAGCGACCGCGTCTGACTCGGCCGGGTGCACCGAACGCGGATCCGGCACCGCCTGATCCACGCCCACGACCTGGCCCGGATTGGTGCCCCAGGTGACCATCGGCTCGATCGCCGACCCGTCGAATTCGACCACGTCGTCGTAATCGGCGCCGGGTTCGCTGGCCTGGTCCGACCACCATCTGATGGCGCGCTCAAATTCCGCACCGGACGGGGCGAACCGGCGTCCGCGCATGTACTCAAACGTAGTTTGGTCCGGGTTGACGTATCCGACCCGGGCACCGCCCTCGATCGACATGTTGCAGACCGTCATGCGGCCCTCCATCGACATGGCGTCGAAGACCGGGCCGCCGTATTCGTAGGCATAGCCGGTACCGCCCTGGACCCCGAGTCGGCCAATGATGTTCAGGATCACATCCTTGGGGTAAACGCCCCGCCCCAGGGCGCCGGTTACGTCTATGCGGCGAAGTTTTGGCTTGGAAACGGCCATCGTCTGGGTGGCCAGGATGTCACGGACCTGCGAGGTTCCGATCCCGAACGCGACCGCCCCGAGGGCTCCGTGGGTTGAGGTGTGCGAATCGCCGCAGGCGATTGTCATCCCGGGTTGCGAGATGCCCAGTTCGGGCCCAATCACGTGCACGATGCCTTGGGCCCCGGAGGCCTCGTCGAAGAACGTGATCCCGGTCTTGTCGACGTTGCGCTCAATGGCCCGGAACATCTCCTCGGCCATTGAATCGGCATAGGGCCGGGCGGCCCCGTCGGTCGGGATTATGTGGTCGACGGTGGCGAAGGTGCGGCCGCGGAAGGCAACTTCGAGCCCTAGCTCGGCGAGCATGTCGAACGCCTGCGGGCTTGTCACCTCGTGGACCAGGTGCACACCTATGAAGAGCTGCGATTGACCCGAGGCCAGCTTGGCGACCTCGTGGTTTTCCCAGACCTTGTCGAGCAGTGATTCAGGCACGGTACATCACACCGAGTGCTGGAGGGGGATGCGGCCGACCGACACGTCGGCGGTGAGGCGATTCAGTCCACTGACGAATGCGTGCGCGCTGGCCACCAGGATGTCGGTGTCGACGCCGTGGCCGGTGGCGGCGCGATCGTCCTGCTCAACCCTTATGACGACTTCACCGAGCGCGTCCGGGGACTCGGACACCGCCGAAATCGAAAAGTCCGTCAACTCGACGTCCATCCCGGTGGCCGACATGATCGCCTTGTAAACGGCGTCGACCGGGCCATCGCCCATCGCCGCGACCTGGACCGGTTCTTCATCGACCTGGATCCGTACGGTGGCGGTGGGGACCCCGAACGTCCCGCAGGAGACCTGCACCAGCTCCAGCTTGAACCGTTGCTGGCGCTGCAGGCGCATGCGCGCCCCGACGATCGCTTCCAGCTCCTGATCGGTGATTTCCTTCTTGCGGTCGGCCACCCGCTTGAATTCGTCGAACACGTCCTGGAAGTCTTCGTCCGGGATGTCGACGCCCATCATGCGCAGGTGATTGCGAAAGGCGTGCCGCCCGGAGAACTTGCCCAGCACGATCCGCGAGGAGTGGTGTCCGACATCCTCGGGCCGCATGATCTCGTAATTGACCGAGTTCTTCAACATCCCGTCCTGGTGCAGCCCGGAGGAGTGGGCGAAAGCGTTGGCGCCCACGATCGCCTTGTTGGGCGGCACCGGCATTCCCATCAGGTTGGAGACCAGTCGGGAGGTTCGATAGAACTCGCGCGCATCGATCGCGGTATCAGCCCCGTAGAAGTCACTGCGGGTGCGCAGCGCCATCACGATCTCTTCCAGGGATGCATTGCCGGCCCGCTCGCCGACCCCGTTGATCGTGCATTCGACCTGGGCGACTCCCTGCATCACGCCGGCCAGCGAATTGGCGACCGCGTGGCCCAGATCGTCATGGCAGTGGACCGAAACGATTACCTCGTCGATGCCGGGAACGTTTTCCATGCAGTAGGCCACCAGCGATCCGAATTCGCCCGGCATCGCGTAGCCGACCGTGTCGGGGATGTTCACGACTGTGGCTCCGGCCGCGATTGCGGTGGCCAGCACCTGGACCAAGTAGTCCGGATCGGTGCGAGTGGCATCCATGGTGGAGAACTCGACGTGCGGGCAGCGGCGGCGCGCCAACTCAACGGTCGAGCGGGTCAACTCCACGACCTCTTCGCGGGTCATGCTCAGCTGGTTTTGAAGATGCACGTCAGAAGTTGAGATCACCGTGTGCAGCAGCGGGCGCTCGGCGTCTTGCAGGGCTTCCCAGGTGCGCTCGATCTGATAGTCGCGGAACCCGGAGAGGGCCGCGATTTCGACATCGTGCAGCTCGCGCGACATCCTGGTAACGGCTTCGAAATCGCCGGGCGAAGTCGAAGGGAATCCGGCTTCGATCACCGTGACCCCGAGCCGCTCCAGCTGGCGACCGACCTCCATTTTTTCTTCCAACGTCAGCGCGCCACCGGCAGCCTGCTCGCCGTCGCGCAGAGTTGTGTCAAAGATGCGAATTGTGCGCATCTGCAGCTTCCTATCTCGTTCTCAGTAGGTTGTTTGGAGTTCCGCCGCTTTGGCTCCGGCTGTCCGGACCGCGCGCGGCGGCGACGCTTGCGGGTTCAGACCCCTCTACCGGACCGGTCCGGCGAGGGGCCGCTAAGCGCGAGCAATAGGGATAGGTGCGCTGGTGCAAGCGGCGTGCGGAAAAGCTGCATGGGAGATTTTATAGCGTTGCTCGCAGTGCGCATTGCAGATCGCATTTGTCGACTTGATAAGGCGGATCGCAGTGTATTTGTTCGAATCTCGATGGCCCAAGGAATCAATCCAACATTCCCGAACTTATCCAGCGTAGATCCGAATGTGGCTGACACCACCTAGAGCTCGAATGCACAATTCATTTATTGTAGTAACAATAAATCATGCGGTTCGGATTTGACGAAGAGAAGCGTCAGAAGACAGTTGGATCCGGGGGCAGGACATGGCGCGGGCCAGCGACGTATTTGCCGGCGCGACGCTTGCTACCTAGGACGACCGGCGCAAGTATGGCGAAATTCGATACATAACCATCGGATTTCTTGAACAAATGATGATTGTGCTCGTCTGGACGCCCCGCAGCAATGCGCGTCGCATCATCAGCATTGGAAAGGCCAATGAACGTGAACGACGGCTCTACGGGCCAAGATTTCGACCCTGACACCGCTTCAGATCTTTCGGAAGGCGAATGGCCCGAGAAATTCGCCCGAGCCCCGGTTCGAAGGGGCCGTCCGCCGAAGGTCAGACCGAAAGTCCTGACCACCATCCGGTTGTCTCAGGATGTCATCGACCATTTCCGCGCCGGTGGGCGCGGCTGGCAGACCCGGATCGACCACGCCCTGCGCGAATGGATAAAGCAACACTGAAGAGGGCAGGTCACCCCCGGCAATCCGAACGAACGCGGAAGCCAGGTTGGACGGGGTGCCAGCTCAGCAATCCTGGAGGGGTTCTGAGCAATTGAGCCCGCCCAATAACCTTGAACCGCATCGCGGCGCGCCAAGTCCCGAACAGGGACTTGCGACAGTGCCGCTGTTCGACATCCTCGCCGGGTGTGGCGGTCCGGTCTAGTCTCGGCGTCCCTGCAGATGCGGCATCATCCCGCGCAGGCGGGCGCCGACTTCTTCCAGCTGGCTTTCCTTGTCCTTCTGGCGCAGGGCCGAGTAGGCCGGCCGGCCGGCGACGTTTTCCAGGATCCAGCGGTTGGCGAAAGTTCCGTCCTGGATGTCGGCCAGGATTTCGCGCATCGCCTGGCGCGATTCCTCAGAAATCACCCGCGGACCGGAGACCAGGTCGCCGTATTCGGCCGTATCGGACACCGAGTAGCGCATGTAGTCGATGCCGCCTTGGTACATGAGGTCAACGATCAGCTTCAGCTCGTGCAGGCATTCGAAGTAGGCCAGTTCGGGAGCGTAACCGGCTTCCACCAGCGTCTCGAACCCGGCTTTGACCAGGGCGGTGGTTCCGCCGCACAAAACGGCCTGTTCGCCGAATAGGTCGGTTTCCGTCTCATCTCGGAAGGTGGTCTCGATCAGGCCCGCCTTGGTGGCCCCAACACCCTTGGCATAGGCCATGGTCAGTTCGCGGGCGCGGCCGGTGGCGTCCTGGTGGATCGCAAACAGCGCCGGCACGCCGACGCCGTCCTCGAACATGTCGCGGACGATGTGGCCGGGCCCCTTGGGGGCAACCATCGCAACGTCGACGTTCTCCGGCGGGCGGACCTGGCCGTAGTGGATGTTGAACCCATGCGCGAACATCAGCATGTCGCCGTCGGCCAGGTTCGGTTCGATCTCTTCGGCGTATGCTTCCGGAGCATTCTGGTCCGGTACCAGGACCATGGAGATGTCCGATGCCGCCACCGCCTCGGCGGTCGGCAGCACCAGAAGGTCGGCGCTTTCGGCGCGACCCCAGGACGAAGAACCCTCGCGCAGACCGATAACCACGTCGAGTCCGGAGTCCTTCAGGTTCAGCGAATGGGCGTGACCCTGGCTGCCGTAGCCGATAACGGCGATCTTCTTGCCGGTCAATTCGCCCAGATCGGCGTCGTCGTCGTAATAAACATCAACCATGGTCAGTAACTTGTCCCTTGTCCGTTGTGGGATTTTTGGGCTTCTTCAACCGGCGCCGAGATGATTTTCTCGCCGCGCGACATGGCCACCGCACCGGTCCGGGCCAGCTCCATAACGCCGAAATCGTTGGCGACCCGCAGGAACCGGTCGATCGAAAACGGTGAGGCGGTCAATTCGATCATCACGTAGTTGCTGCCGACGTCGTCGACCCGACCGCCAAACACCTGGGCCAGGCCGATTACCTCGGCGCGGTTCGAGCTGTTGGCGGCGACGCGGATCAGCGCCACCTCTTTGAGCACCGCGCTGCCGGCAGCCATGTCGAAGACTTTCAGGACTTCGATCACCTTGTAGAGCTGCTTTTCGATCTGCTTGACTTTGCGGGCATCGCCTTCGACCACGATGGTCATCCGCGAAACCCCCGGTCGCTCAGAATGCCCCACAACCAGCGATGCGATGTTGAAGTTGCGGCGCCGCAGCACCATCGAGACCTTGGCCAGGACGCCGGGGCGGTCCTGCACGTAGGCCACGACAGTCGTCAATCGTTTCGGGTTCTCTTCCATCGCGATCAGGCCTCCACGGTCTCGCCGAGCGAGGCGCCCGGGACGACCATCGGCATGCAGTCCTCGAACTCATCGACCAGGAAGTCGATGACTACCGGCCCATCGATCGAACGCGCTTCGGCGATGGCGTCGTCGGCTTCGGCCTGGGTAGAGGCCCGCAGTCCGGTGATGCCGTAGGCCTCGGCGACCTTCTCAAACGGCGGGTTGGCAAGGCGCGCGCCCAGCAGGCGTCCGTCGTAGAAGCGGTTCTGCCACTGCCGGATCATGCCCAGATGCCCGTTGTTCATAACCCCGACCTTGACCGGGATCTGGTATTCGGCCAGGGTCGCAAATTCCTGAATGTTTATCTGCAGTCCGCCGTCGCCGGTTACGCACCAGACTTCGTCGTCGGGGCACGCCACCGCCACGCCCAGGGCCGCCGGCAGAGCGTAACCCATGGGTCCGGTTCCGCCCGCCGAAAAGAAGTGCAGCGGGTGGTCGTAGAAGAAGTTCTGCGAGGCCCACATCTGGTTCTGGCCGACATCGGCGATCACCTTCGCCTGCCCGTCGGAGTGCTCGTAGATCTTGCGAACCATGTGCTGGGGCAGAAGGTTTTCATTCCCAGTTTGCGGCGGGTCATGCGACGGGTGATCGGCCTTGAGCCGGGCAAGATGCTTGAGCCAGGGTCCGTTTTCGGGTGGCCGGGCTTGCTGGTTCAGCAACGCCAGGGTGGCTTTTGCATCACCCACGATCGGGACCTCGGTCGGGACGATCTTGCCGATCTCGGCCGGATCCACATCGATGTGGATGATCTTGGCCTGGGGTGCGAAATCTGCGACCCGCCCGGTGACGCGGTCGTCGAAGCGGCAACCGATGCCGACTATCAGGTCGCAGTCGTGGACCGCCATGTTGGCGTAGTACATCCCGTGCATGCCCATCATTCCCAGCGACAGCTCATGTCGCTCAGGGAAGCAGCCGACTCCGTGCAGGGTCGTGATGACCGGCAGGCGGTTCTTGGTCGCCAGTTCGAACAACTCGTCCCAGGCGCCGGAAATGGCCACGCCGTGCCCGGCCATGATCACCGGTCGCTTGGATGCGGCGATTAGGTCGGCCGCGCGCCGGATCATCATTTTGTGACCGGCTCCGGCCGGACGGTATCCGGGGACCTTGACCGACTCGGGGATCGGGGCCTTGGTCTCGGCCAGAAAGACGTCCTTGGGAATGTCTACGTGCACCGGTCCCGGGCGTCCCGAGCGGGCCAGGTAGAACGCCTCTTTCATGATGTGGGGCAGTTCGTCCGGATCGGTGACCAGGTAGTTCTGCTTGGTGACCGGGATCGAGCATCCGGTGGCATCGGTCTCCTGGAACGCATCGGTCCCAATGAACTCGCGGGCGACCTGGCCGGTGATGAAGACGACCGGCACCGAGTCCATCTGCGCCGAGGCCATCGAAGTGACGAAATTGGTCGCGCCAGGGCCGGAGGTCGAGGTCGCGACGCCAACCTGGTTGCGGGCCCGCGCATATCCATCGGCGGCAAAGCCGGCACCCTGTTCGTGGCGCATCAGGTAATGGCGGATCTGGGGGTAATGGTAAAGGGCGTCGTAGAAGGGCAGGCTGGCGCCGCCGGGCATCCCGAAGATGGCATCGACGCCTTCCTCGAGCATTACGTCGCACACGACCTGACCGCCGGTACGGGTCTGTGTCGATTTCATCGCGGAATAGTCCTTATCGGGTCTGGAAGAAATTGGGGGTTGCGCGGAAGCGCGGGTTTTCTGGTTTTCGAGAGCTGCCGGCTAGATTGCCAGGGCGCTCTCGCCCCGTACCGCTACCACTACCGACAATCCCGCGATGGGCGCACGGGGGCGGATTAGCGCGGGTTCACCGATCGGGAACCGCGTTCGGCAGGTTGCGCGCACGGCGCTGCTTCCGGTCAATTGATCTTGATAAGGAGATGGTCCGCAAATGTTGCGGCGCCCAAATTTTAAGGGTCTAGAAGAGATCGGCGCGAACCGCCCGGGATATTAGGACGGCAGAGCGATCTCCTGGCCGGGCTCGAGTTCCAGGACTTTGGGTTTGGCGGCCCCGCCCAGGCCCTCGATCAACGCCTCGGCATCCTGGGCCAGTAGTGGAAACGTGCGGTAATGACAGGGCACCACGTGGTCGCAGCCGAGCATGCGGGCCGCCCGGGCGGCGTGACGACCGTCCATGGTGAAATGCCCGCCAATCGGAAGCACCGCCAATTGCGGCCGGTAGAGCTCGCCGATCAGGGTCATATCGCCAAACAGCGCGGTGTCGCCGGCGAAGTAGACCGAACGGCCGTCTTCAAGACCGACCACGTAGCCCACCGGAATCCCGGCGCTTTCGAATCGACCGCCCACGCGCAGTGAGGTGGTGTGCTTGGCTTCGACCATGCTGACCGAGACGCCGCCGACGGCGACCGTACCGCCCAGGTTCATGCCGATCGCGGACTCTTCCTCCAGACCCAGTTCGGCAAGCGCCCAGACCGCTTCGAGCACCGCTATCACCTTTGCCCCGGGGTTGGCGGCGACGGTCGGAATCAGATCGGCGACATGATCGTCGTGTCCATGGGTTACCAGGATTGCGTCCAGGCCTTCCTGAACGTGCTCATCCCCGGGACAGGTCGGATTACCGGCCAGCCAGGGGTCGATCAGGATCGATCGCCCCTCGGGGGAAGTGAGCCGGAAAGTCCCGTGGCCGAGCCATTTCAAGCGTGCAGTTTCCATGATCATCGTCCGATGCCAATCGGGAATCGCGCCCCAAATACCATTAAGTAGAAAGTAACCGCAGCCGGCAGCGCAAAGGCCTGATTGATCGGCGCGCTGGGGTCCGCAATGCACACCTGGCTTGAATCTGAACATCGCATGCACCTGACCGGCGGTGACTCCAACCGCCGCATCCAGGTGCTGGTGGCGTTGGCGATGGCCCTGCTGGTGGCGATGCAGGCCCAGGAACTGAACATCTTCACCGTGACCCTGGTCGGCGGATTCGTGGTCTGGATCCTGACCCTGGTGATCCGGCGCAATGTGGAGGTGGTGTTCGACCGCCAGTTCAAGATCGTCGTCATCCGCCAGCACGACTTGTTCGGATGGTTTTCTTTTCGCGACGAGGTCTATGAGTTTTCCCAGCTGGAAGCAATCCCGGTGGTGTCGCGACGGCGCTACGTGGCGTTCGGGGCCGAGACCTTTTGGCTGCTGGGGGTCAAGTTTGTCGCCGAGGACTTCATCGCGGTCGGGACGGTGAGCGGCGATGCGCGGCGGATCGAGGACGTGCTGGCCGAGATCGGGCAGTTCCTCAATCAGCCGCTGGCCAAAGATTCCTTTGAATCCGGAGCTCGGATCAATTCGGGGCCGCAGACCCTTATAGCCGAGATCCTCGATTCAGAAGCCACCGTCCGGCTCGGTCAGGCCGCCTGCCTGGCGATGATCCTGCTCTCGCTGTACGCGGCCCCGGGGATGGCCATCTACTACGTGATCGCATTGGTTCTGGGCACCTGGTTCGACTGGCTGGCGCGGCGCTCCGATCGGGCCTGAGAATGGCTCTCGGAAGTGGTGCACCGGCCGGCCCGCCGGCGATTCCGGATCCGCACCGCGGTAAAGGTGCGGCCAACTGCCGGGTTCGCCCGGGATTGAAGCCGGACCGCGAAAGCGCGCTGGGCGCGCACGATGCAACGCTTGTTAATTGCCAGCGAGCCGCACCAATGGCGGGGTTCCTTCGAAGTGGCAGTTTCACCGCCGGCGGGCAAAGGGTAATTGACTCGGAAGCTTGGCAGCCGGGGGCTGCTGGTTGCTGCCATGGCCCTCATCGTGATTACGGCCGCTGTGACCACGCTGATCAATCAGATCGCCATCGCACCGGCCGATTCCCCTGCGGTCGTTCCCGCCCAAGTCCAACCCCAGCCTGATTCCGGGCAAGGCGAACCCGCTCCCGGCGCGGCCGAAGAGCCGCCGGAACGGGGCGGGGCCGCGGCGGCGCCGGGTGCGGGCCTGTCCTCCGCCGCGCAAACGCCAGCGGGTCCCGCAGAGTCCCGAATCGGTCCGGAAACGGGTGTTGATGACGAATCGGACCCAGTTGAACCGGGGCCGGGCTCCGGTGAATCTGAGCTCGTAGCCGGGGCGGAAGACGCGAGCCATTCCCATTCCACTGATTCCGATTCCCCGGAGCCCGCGCCTAAGCTGTGCGTGGTCGCCGACGGAGATCCGGAAAAGCTGTACTGGACATTCGTCCAGTCGCACGCCGAGCGGGTGGCCAAAGTCGTCGGCCTGCAGCTGGAATACTCGACCCATCCCGAACCCGCCGCCAGGGTTCAGGCAATCGATGGATGTGTCCGGAACGGGGCGCACATGATCCTTGCCACCCTGGCCGACCCGCAGGCTATCGCCCCGGCGCTGCGTGCGGCGGCCGGGCAGGGCGTTCGCATCGCGAGCTTCGGGGCCGGCGCCGAGCACG
>CAYXKQ010000019.1:0-4194 GCA_964465715.1 uncultured Chloroflexota bacterium | reverse complement strand
GCGGCGGCCGGGCAGGGCGTTCGCATCGCGAGCTTCGGGGCCGGCGCCGAGCACGCCGACGACGCCGGATCGCTGATCCACATTTCGATGGACGCATCGGCGGCCGCCCGCCGCGCGGTCGATCAGTTCAACGCGGCCGGAGTTTCAGGTACGGTGCTTTGTCTGATCCCCGAAGGCGTTGAAGAAGTCCGCCGCCACATCTGCGATGAACTCGGCAAAACCTACGCCGGGGCGGTCGCCGCGCATCAGTTCGCTTCGAGCGATCCGGACGGGCAGATCGAGGAGCTCTTGGCCGCCGTGCCGGACGCGGCCGGCCTCCTGGTGCTGGAGGCCGACCTCCTGCCGGACGCGATCGCGGCGATGGATAGCTCCGGCATCGCCCCGGTGCTGGGTTCGATCGGCGAATACCCCCTCAGCAAGCTCCCGTTCGCCCAGCGCGACCAGATCGCCTTCACGGTGATGGAATTGGCCCGGTTCGAAGTCCTGCTTTCGGCCGCCGCGCTGCGGTTGATGCACACCTACCACCCGAACGCACGCTTCTTCGAAGGCGCGATGATCTTCGAAGGCCACCCAAACGTCCACACCGGCGGAGCGCGGGGCGGCCATGAAAGGCCGGGGTCTGGCGAGGAATCCGGACCCGGCGGAGACGGCCACGATCACGCACACGGAGACAATGGCGAACACCAGCACTGAGCCGCGTCCGCAGCGCCTGCGATTCCTATTGGGCGGGCGCCGACTCAACCCATTGATGGCTGCTTGCCGCTCTTGATTCCGGTCCCCGACAGCGGTTCGGCCGGCCTCCGCCCGTACCTACGTCACCAGTACCGACGAACCCCATAACCGTCGAATAGGACTTCGTTGGAAATGAGGACCAGATCTTGCAGCATCGCCTGGGCAATCAGCATTCGGTCAAATGGATCCCGGACCGGTCCCGGCAGCAGTCCGGCCCGCGCGCCCGCTGCAACCGAGATTGGAAGCTCTTCAAATCCCTGGTCGGTCAGGGCCCTGATCGGGTCGATTGCGATCGCTGTCGCGCCAGGTAGTCGACCCAGCCGGTATTTTGTGGAAATTTCCCACGCCGACGCTGCGCTGACAAACACGGGATTTTGCGCTTCACCAATCGCAGACCGCGCAGTCTTCGGCAATCGCCTGTCTCCCGCCAGCCACCAGATCAGGGCGTGCGTGTCCAGGAGGATTCTCAGTTCCCTATTGCTCCCACGCGGCTATCTCGTCTTCCGGAAGCGGATCAAAGAACGCTTCGTCCAGGGTGATGCGGCCGGCCATGGCCCCGAACTGGCGTTTCCCGGGTCGATCAAACGGAACTAACCTGGCGACCGGATCGCCGTTGCGTGCAATAACTATTTCTTCGCCGTTTTCCACCTGGGCGATCAACCGCGAAAGATGAGTCTTGGCTTGATGAATCTTGTATACCGGCACCCGGAGTCCCCGAAAGCGGGTGGTTAGTCCAGTATATGACTAACCCGAGTAATTGCGCTCCGGCCATGCGCGAAGGGGCCGGATGCGCCCGGGAACCCCGCAAGCGGCATAAGGGGCGTTAGCGGCTCCGCCGGCTGACTGACCGCGTTGGCCCAATCGCCGAGATTTCCGCCTATCCGGATTGACGCAACGCGGCAACAACTCTGGGCGGGGAAATCGGCAGATCGCGGAGACGCCTGCCGGTAGCGCGGGCAACCGCATCGGCGGCGGCGGCCGGCGCGGCCACGATCGAAGCCTCCCCGACCCCGCGCACGCCGAACGGGTGCGCCGGGTTGGGGACCTCGACAATGATCGCCTCGATCAGCGGCAGGTCCAGCGCGGTCGGGGTCCGGTAATCGAGCAGGGAGTCGTTGGCCAAAACGCCCTCGGAGTCGTACCAGTACTCCTCCAAAAGGGCCCAACCCGCGCCCTGGGCGACGCCGCCCTGCATCTGCCCTTCGACGTACGGCGGGTAGATGGCGCGTCCGGCGTCCTGGGCGATCGTCCAGCGCAGCACATCGCACTTGCCGGTTTCCAGATCGACCTCGACGTCACAGGCATGAATCGCGTAGGAAGGCGCCTTCACCGTGGGCGCCACCGTGGCGGTCGCCGTAGGCAGTTGACCCGCGGCGAACAGCAGACCGGCCGCCTCGGCGAATTCGGCTTGCTCGTCGGGACCCGAAAACACCCCGTCGCAGAATTCGATGTCCCCGGAGTCGGTTCCCCAGATTTCGGCCAGCCCGTCGGTCATTTCCGCCAACAGCCGACGCCCGGCCACAATGGCCGCCTGTCCGGTGACGTTGGTGGTCCGCGAACCGCCGGTCGAGTGATTGAATCCGACCGAGTCGGTGTCGACGACCACCGGTTGGATGGTGCCAACGTCCACCCCCAGGACCTCGGCCAGTTGCAGGGCGATCGAGGTCCGCGATCCTCCTATATCCACCGATCCCTCGGTCAGGGTGACGCAGCCGTCGGCGTGCAACCGGAGGTCGAGCGAAGACTCGAACGTGTTGTTGCGCCACATGCCGCTGGCAAATCCCCTTCCCCGGGCCTTGCCTGGCCCGCTCGGTTCGCCCAGCGGGCTTTGCCAGTGATCGCTCTGCTCGATCGCATCCAGGCATTCGACGTTGCCCGAAACCGGCAGCGTGGTGCCGTCGGCCCGCCAGGCGCCGGCGACGGCGGCGTTGCGGCGACGCAGCTCGAGCGGATCGATTTCCAGCATTTCGCCGATCTCGTTCATCAGCGACTCGACCGCAAAGCTCGAAAGCGGAGCCCCGGGTGCGCGGTAGGCGTGGACGTGCGGCTTGTTAACCAGCACCTCCCAGCCCTCGACCTCCACGTTCTCCAGCCAGTAGGGGCCGAACGCCATCAGCATCGCCTGGGAGAGTGGCGATCCCGGATGCATGCCCGATTCGAGCACCACCTCGGCGCGGGCCGCGGTGATGATCCCGCGTTGGTCGACGCCGACCTTCACCTTGGTGCGGCTAGCCGAGGTCGGGCCGGAGGCGCGCAGGACTTCGGAACGGCTCATCGTCATCTTCACCGGGCGGGCGCACTTGCGCGCCAGCAGGGCCGCCGGCAGTTCCAGATAGGAGGTGAGCTTGCCCCCGAAACCGCCGCCGATCTCCATAGGGTGGACCCGGATGCGGGCCGGCGAAAGGTCGAGCAATTCGGCCAGTTCGGCGCGGATCGCGAACGCCCCCTGCGACGAGCACCAGACCTCCAGCTGGCCGTCTTCCAGCCAGCGCGCGGTGGCGTTGTGGGGCTCGATATAACCTTGGTGCACCGTCGCGGTCGAGTACTCGCGCTCCAGAACCAGGCTGGCGGCTTCAAAGCCGGTCTCCAGATCACCCTGGCCGGCCAGCGTATGGACCGCCACGTTGGACGGTTGCTCGTCCAGGCGGCCGTCGTGGTCGGTGTACACGTCCGGCTGGATCAACGGCGCCCCCGGGGCCATCGCCGCCTCCGCCGTCATCAGCGGCGGCAACAGTTCGAATTCGACATCTATGAGGCGTGTCGCCAGTTCGGCGGTGTGCGGATCGGTGGCCGCCACGGCCGCGATGGCGTGACCGTCGTAAAGCGCCTTCCCGCGCGCCAGCATGTTCTGCGACTTGTAGGAAATACGGGCGTCGATCCCCTCGCCCAGTTCGGCCAGGTGGTCTTCGATCTGAGGGAGGTCGGATGCCGAAGCGACCGCCAGTACTCCGGGGAGGGCCAATGCCGCGGAGAAGTCGATCGACTTGATCAGGGCATGGGCGTGCGGCGAGCGGAGCATCGCGCCATAGGCCAGGTTTCCGGGGAATACGTCGGCTCCGTAGCAGGCGCGGCCGGTCACCTTGTCGACCCCGTCGTGACGGACTGGGCGGGTTCCAATTGACTTAAATCCGGTGGATGCGGACGTTTTCGGGCGCCCGGTTACTACCGCCAAACTGCACACTCCATTAGGTTGATCTGTTTGATCCTGACTCGGCTTCAAGCCAAATTTAAAGGACGGATCATGGCCAAATCTGGGCGGAGTGAATCAGGCCCTGCCCGCCGCTTTTAACTGCAAATTGGCCGAACTGGCGCCTTTCCTGCCCCAGGTTTCAATATCGGCATCGAGTACTGTTGGACTCAATCATGCGATTCACGGCCTCCTATTCATTTCGCTGACATCATGAGGATTTCAAAGGCGCTTACATATTTAAGTGCCCAAAGTGGGGAAGATCCTAACGGCGG
>CAYXKQ010000018.1:0-16097 GCA_964465715.1 uncultured Chloroflexota bacterium | reverse complement strand
ATCGCGGACTGCGCCTGCAGCGGCGCCGACGTATTCGTGGCCGGATCGGCGGTGCTTGGACACCCCGGGGGAGTTGAAGCGGCGGTTTCCGAATTCAGGTCCTTGGCCGCGTTGGTCTAGTCTCCCGAGTCACCGGAAGGGGGGATTACACGCCCTGGATCACTCGAAAAGCTCGTTATGGCAACCTCGCCTTCCGGGAATTCGGCGACGATCTTGAGTTTTCCACCAACCGCTTCAATGTAGGAGCGCAAGCTCGACAAATACACATCTTGTTTGTGCTCAAGCTTTGATATAGCGGGCTGATTTACCTGCAGCCGCTCCGCCATGTCTTTCTGCGTGAGTGCGAGCGCCTGGCGCAGTTCCTGCAACGGCATCGCCGCCTTCAAATCCCGCTTGATGTCTTCAACGCGTTTGCGGCGTTCCGGCGTAAAGTCCTTGGTCAATTTACTGAATGGATGCCGTCCGGCCATCGGATCAGCCCTTCCCTTTTCAATTCATGCAAGTGATCGTCATAGTGGTTGTCAGCAATTGGCACGAATCGCTCGTATAAGCGGTCGTCCCCAGATTTGTCCCTACCAAAAAGCGAGATTGCGGTCCGTCTTGGATCGAACGCATAAAAAACCCGGAGCGGTCTCCCGCCGTTTTGTATCCGGAGCTCTCGCAATCCCCCGCGGCGCGAACTCCTGATACCCGAAGGGTAGGGGTAAGGCGATTGTGGGCCGCGCTCACTCAGTAACTCAACCGTGGCTGCTACCGATTCTTGTTTGGCTTCTGAGAGCCCTTCCCACCACGCCATGAATTCGTCTGTGATCTCGACGTCCCATTCCATGGAGCATTATATTCCTTATCAGGAATTGGCGGGAATCTGGATCCATTGGACGTACGAAGTTTCTCGGCGCTTGTTCACATCCATGTGGATTGCCAGCGAGATGGTCATTCGGTAGAAACCTATTCCTGTAGTCAACTGCGTCTTGAAAGTGCGAAATGGGATTTCGGCAAGTCGCTACTGGGCAATGGCAGACCTGATTTACGCCATACTCTCGCAGGGTTTTGGCGCGACGCGCAACTTCGGGACACACGAATTTGATAACCGAGCTATCGCGCTTGACGCTCTGGGAGTGGCGCAAACTCCGCCGCCGGTGGATGCCGTGGATCCTCCTGGCCATCGTTCTTATCCTGATGCAGGCCGCGCAATGGTTCACGTATGCCGCCTACCACAACGAAGCGCTGCAGGAATTCACTTCGGGCGGCTCGCAGAGCTTTTCGATAACCGAAGAGGTCAACGGTGAACCGGTCCGGGTCGAGGCCACCTGCACGAGCCTGGTCAACGAAGGCCCGCCTCCACAGGTCGGGGAGCTTCCCGAGGAACGGCGCGCCCAGTTCCTGGGCGAATTGGCGGAATGGCAGGCCGCCAATTGCGCCAACACCGCCCTGCGCGACGAGCTCCGCGAGGCGTTCACGATCCCGCAATCGATAGCCGGGGCGGTTACCGGATTGGTGGGACTCGCGCCGATATTCCTGGTGATCCTCGCCGCCTCGCACGTGGGGACCGAGTACGGCTGGGGCACCCTGCGCCCGGCGCTGGCCCGCGGCGCAGGGCGATGGCAGTTCCTTGCCTCGAAAATTCTCCTCCTCCTCCTGGTTTCGATCGCCGCGATGCTGATCGTGGCCCTGGCCACCGCTGCCGCCAGTCTGCTGGCGGCGGTTGTCCCGCCCGCGGAGACCGGATCAACGGCCGAGTCCGGCAGCTGGGCGGAGGTATTCATTATCTCGGGCAAGGTGGTTTACGCGTTCGCCCCTTATATCGCCCTGAGCGTCTGTCTGGCGGTCCTGACCCAGTCGGCTGCCGCGGGCACCGCGATCGCGCTCGGGTACTACGTGGTGGAGCTCATTGCCGCCCCGGTCCTGAACCTGACTTCCTGGGGGCAGCGGGTGGCCGATTTCCTCCTTGGCAACAACGCCAATGAATGGATCGAGACTGCGGCCGTGCAACTTGAGGTGAATGGGGCAAGCTCCGCCGCCAACCAGCCGGAAACGCTGCAGGCGTTCCTGGTGCTGCTTGCCTACACGGCCGTCCTTGGCGCGATCGCGTTCCTGGTGTTTCTGCGCCGGGACATCGCCGGCGCCAAGGGCGAATGACCGTGCCCGCAAGGGGAACGCGCACCGCGCCGATGGCCGACCCTACCGGGTTTGCAGTCGGCCCGCCCCGCCAAAGGAATTGAATTGGACGACCTGGTAATCCGCACCGAGGGGCTGACCAAGCGGTATGGCGACATCCTGGCCGTGGACAACCTGTCGCTGGAGGTGCCGCGCGGCCGCATTTTCGGGCTGCTGGGGCCAAACGGATCCGGCAAGACGACGACCATGGGCATGCTCCTGGGGCTGGTGAGGCCGACCGCCGGCAGCTTCACGTTGTTCGGATCGGATCGTCCGCACGCCGAATCGCTGCGCCGGCTCGGCGCCATCGTCGAGACGCCGGCGTTTTACCCCTACCTGTCCGGACGGGAAAACCTTGCTTATTTCCAGGGCATCGCGGGCCTTACAAATCCCGTCGAAATCGACGATTTACTGGAAAAAGTCGGACTGGCCGATCGCGCCGAGAGCCGTTTCCGCACCTATTCGCTCGGCATGAAGCAGCGATTGGGATTGGCCTACTCCCTGCTGGGCGACCCGGAACTGCTCTTTCTGGACGAACCCACCAACGGGATGGACCCGGCGGGTATGACCGAGGTGCGCGACCTTATTCGGAACCTGGGCACGGGCGGCCGCACCGTTCTGCTGTCGAGCCATCTGCTGCACGAAGTAGAACAGGTCTGTGACAGCGTCGCCATCCTTTCGAAGGGCCGGCTCATAGTGCAGGGCAACGTCGCCGATCTGGTGCGTTCGCCGGACGGTGAAAGGACCCGCCTGCGGACGACCGACAACGCCAAAGCCGTCGAAGTCCTGAGCGCGCTTGACTGGGTATCGAGCGTGGAAATCGATGATGGTTCGCTGCTGGTTACGGGCGCTGGCGACAGATCGCCGGAGATCGGCGCCGCGCTCGGTCGATCGGAGATCTACATCACCGAAATGTCGGCCGTGGAGACTTCCCTGGAACAGTACTTTTTGGAGATTACCGAGGAAGATCGGATGGACTGATGTTCACGTGGGGCCCCCCGATTTCGGCTCAACTGCCTCCGGCTACCAGCCTCGGACGCCTCAGCCGGCCCCCATCGCAAATACTTCGAGCACGTGCCCGTCGGGGTCCTGGGCGGCCCGCACGTACATGCCGCCCATGTCCATCGTTTCTCGGTAGCCGCTACCGCCCGCCGCCAGCGCGGCGGCGATGAAGGCGTCGACCCCGTCCCGATCGGGGAGATTGAAGGACACGATCGCCTCGGTCGTGGTGGCGGCGTCGGCGATTTCCTTTTCCGGGATCAGGTTGGCGAAGAATCCGCTCGACATAAGCATGAGCCGGGTTCCCTCGCCGACCACCACGCAGGCGGAGTTATCGCCGCTGAACATCTCGTCGAACTCAAACCCCAGCGCTCCGTAGAAGCTCCGCGAACGCTCCACATCGCCGACCGGCAGCTGTACGAAAGCGGTGTTTATCTCGGGCATGGGTGTCGTCCAATTCGGATTAAACGCAGGTTATTTGGTGCGCCCGGAACGGCGTCGGGACCCACGAGACTGTGCTCGGGTTAAAGGCCGCTTACGCCCAGGCGTTCGGTGGTCTTGGCGGTATTCCGAATGCAGCGGGTGCAGATATTGACCCGCTTGCGGACGCCGCCGATCAGCATGCGCCGCCGCTGGACGTTGGCTTTCCAGCTGCGCGGCTTCTTGGGCGCGCGGTATTTCCATTGCCCGGACGCCTTGTGCCGGATGTGCCGACCAAACTGGCGTCCCTTGCCGCAGATGTCACACTTTGCCAAAAAGAAAACCTTGTGTTCATGATGCGGGTGCTGCTCGAATCGGGGACGCACCGGTAGCAGGCGGAAAACTCGATCCTTCGCCCGCCGGGCGCTAGCACCACAGGAAATAATATTCGATCTTGGTGACTGGCGATACGCATGGCTTCTCAAAACTCCTCGCCCAATCCATCGGGCAAAAACGATGGAAGGGACCTCCTGGCGGCCCTGGAAATGGCTCTTTCCTGGCTCCAGGCCAACATAACGCCCATCAACCGGCTGAACGTGTTTCCGGTCCCCGACGGGGACACCGGGACAAACATGTTCCTGACGATGCAGGCCGGAGTGGAATCGGCTCGCGAGTCGGATTCGGAATCGGCCGCCGCAGTCGCCCGCGCCGCTTATGAGGGAGCCCTGGTGGGCGCGCGCGGAAACTCCGGCGTGATCCTGTCCCAGATCGTGCGGGGCATATCGGTCGGACTTGAATCATCGGACGTCATCGGCAATCGCGCCCTAGCCAAGGCGTTCAACGAAGCCGCCCTGGCCGGCTATGACGCGGTCGCCGAACCGGTCGAGGGGACCATGCTGACGGTTGCCCGCCGGGCCGGCGAGACAGCGCTTGAAAGCAGCCTCCCCGAATCCGACCTGGCGGGTTTGCTGGGTGAGGTCAGCCGAGCCGCCCGCCAGGCGGTGATCGAGACGCCCCAGCAGCTGGCGGTGCTGGCCGAAGCCAATGTCGTCGACGCCGGCGGCGAGGGGGTTGCGGTCATCTACGAAGGCCTGCGCATGTACTTTGCCGGCGAGGAGCTGCCGGAGGGCGCCACCGATGAGCGCGACGAGGCGGCGTTTGCCCAGTTTGCGGCCGAACACGCCGGCGACGAGCACGGGTTCTGCACCCAGTTCCTGGTCGACGGTCAGGACCTGGACCTGGAAGAGATGCGCAGCTGGCTGACCGCCAACGCCGACTCTGCGGTCGTGGTCGGCGATCCGTCGCGGATAAGGGTGCACGTGCATACCGACATGCCCGGCCAAATCCTCAATTACGCGGTCCCGCTTGGAACCGTGTCGCGGATTTCGATCGAGAACATGGACCTCCAACAGGCCGACCAATTCGCCGCCGTCGAGGCCCCCCAGCCCGACCTGGTCCCGCCGCCGCCGGCGGGCCTGGTCGCGGTCGCCGCCGGCGAGGGATTCGCGCGCCTCTTCGCCGATTTCGGGGCGACCGTCGTAAAAGGAGGGCAGACGATGAATCCCTCGGTTGCCGAGATCGCCTCGGCGATCGCCGAGGCGCCAACCGACGAGGTCATGGTGCTGCCCAACAACAAGAACATCATCCTGGCCGCAGAGGGCGCCGCCGAGGTCTCCGACAAAAGCGTCCACGTGCTGGCTTCCAAGTCGGTTCCGCAGGGCCTGGCGGCGGCCCTGGCCTACGTGCCGACGCTGGCCGCCGAGCGCAATCTCGCGGCGATGGAGGGCGCGATCCGCCAGACCACGTCGATAGAAGTCACCCGCGCGGTCCGCGACGCCCGGGTCAACGACGTCGTGGTCGGCGAGGGCCAATACATGGTCCTGGTCGACGGCGACGTAGTCGCCGCGAACGACGACCGCGGCCGGGCGCTCGCGCTGGGTTTGGCCGGTCTGGGCGGCCTGGACCCGGAGTTCGTCAGCGTCTACTGGGGCGCCGAGGCGACCGAGTCCGACGCGGCCGCTCTGGAGGACGATTTCCTCGGCCGGTGGCCGGACGCAGAATTTGAGACGTTGGCCGGTGGACAGGACCACTACGACTTTGTAATTGGCATCGAATAGGCAACTGGAACCCGGCGCGCTGGCGCGAATCCTGCGCGCCGAACTGGAAGATGGCTGCCGTGACCAAAGGGTGAGCGGTGGCCTGGGTGCACTGCTGCAGCGCCAGCTGGGCGGTCCGCTCGCCACGAATCTGGCGATGCTGGTCGACTACGAGGGTCTCTCCCGGGAGCAGCGCCGCGCCGGTCTGCAAAAGGCTCTGGAGGGACTGCCCCGGACGGTCGCGCCCGGTGGCCCGGGAACGCGCAAACCGGGCCGTCGGCGCGCCCGTATTCGGCTCTCGGATCCGGTTTCGCAGCTCCCACGGGCCAATCCCAAACAGGTCGCCGCGCTAGTTGAACGGGGTTATTCGACTTGCTCAAAGCTACTTGGGAACCTACCCCGCACCCACGTTGATCGCCGGATATTCGACAAGATCGCCATGCTTCCTTCGGATCGCGAAGTCGCATTGCTGGCCGAAGTCGTACGGATCTCTACCGGCCGTCCACGGCGTGGACTCAGCGTTACCACTGCCACCCTGAGTGATGGCTTGGGTCGAATCCAGGCGACGTGGTTCAATCAGCCCTACTTGGCCGATACCCTGCGCGGTCGTAGTGGAGTGGCGTTCTTCGGGGCGATCAGGCAGGGCAAGTTGAATAGTCCCGAATATGAACTCAACCCGGAAGGCTCGCCCAACGCCGGACGGATCGTGCCGATCTATTCCCAGGTCCCCGGTATCACCCAGAAGCAGCGGCGGGCCTGGAACGACCGAATCATCAAGGATGCGCTGTCAGAACTGAACGAACCGATTCCGACCAAAATCCTCACGGCCGCGGGGCTTCCCGACAGACGTCGTGCCCTAGCCGACAGTCATTTCCCTCCGGACTATGAATCGCTTGATCTGGCGAAAACTCGATTCGAATTCGGAAAACTCCTTGTCTACTTTTTGGCGGCCGCGGAGCGGAGACAGCGCTGGCGCGAGCAGTCTTCTAGTCAAGTCGTGGGGGGCATCCGATCACAGATTGACGAGTTTGTCGAGGGACTTCCGTTCACGCTTACCAAAGACCAAAACTTGGCAGTCAACGCAATCCTGGCCGACCTTCGGAAACCCTATGCGATGCAACGTCTATTGCAGGGTGATGTCGGGTCCGGCAAAACCGTCGTAGCGGCTTGTGCGTTGTTGGCGGCCTCAAGTGCCGGATTTCAGGGTGCGCTCATGGCTCCGACCCAGATCCTGGCCAATCAACACCACCAAACGCTCGTGGAGTTGCTCAGCCCGGCCGGAGTCCGGGTCGAACTCGTCACCGCTGCGCTCACGACCGCCCAGCAAAAGCGCATTTGGAGTCAGGTCGCTGACGGAGGTTGCGACGTGGTCGTGGGCACCCAGGCCCTTGTATCGGAAGCGGCCCGGTTTGCCAACCTGAACCTGGTGATAGTCGACGAGCAGCACCGCTTCGGGGTCCGACAGCGGGCGACCCTTCGCGCCAAGGGCGATGGCAACCCACACACACTGATCATGAGCGCCACCCCAATACCCAGGACGCTGCAGGCGTCTCTTAACAGCGAAATCGACATCTCGGAAATTCGCGAACTCCCGGCCGGCCGGCGCGTAATCAAGACCATCCTTGCCTCCCCCAGACAGCGCCAGCGCGCCTACGACACGCTGCTCTCGGAGGTTGCCAGCGGCGCCCAGGCGTACATCGTCTGCCCGCTGGTCGAGACTTCCGAGGCGGTACCGGTGCGCGCCGTTGAGGATGAGTACAAGCGCCTGCGCGAAGGCCCGCTGGCCATTCTTGGCGATGGCCTGGGGATTCTGCACGGCCAACTTCCGCCGACTCGCAAGCAGGATCAGATGCAGGAATTCAGTGCTGGCCGCACGAAGGTCCTGGTGACTACCTCTGTAGTGGAAGTGGGCGTTGATGTCCCCAACGCCACGGTGATGATGATCGAGGGTGCGGAGCGGTTCGGCCTGGCCCAACTGCACCAGCTGCGCGGGCGGGTCGGGCGCGGCCGCCGCCAGAGCATTTGTCTTTTGATGTCGGACAGCCAGGACGCGGGCGAAAACAAACGCCTTCAGGCCATGACCGAAACGAACAACGGATTCGAATTGGCCGAAGTAGACCTACGAATCCGGGGAGCTGGCGAGCTGCTCGGGACCCGGCAGAGCGGGTTCGATATGGAAATAATCGACGCCCTCCAGAACCGTGGAGCAAAACGGTTGGCGCAGAAATGGTCCGCGGAGATCTTCGCCGAAGATCCGAAGTTGGATCGGCGCGAATACAGGGAGCTTGGACGGATAGTGCGCCAGCGGCAGGGCCCGCGCGATTGAGCGCCCGCCCCGCTGGAGTCCGTTAATTGGCCCGGCCCAGCCTGCGAATCACCGGCGGCTCCCTGCGCGGAAGGGTCCTGCGCTCGTCCCGCGACTCCGCCATCCGGCCGACCTCGGCCAAGGTGCGCGAAGCGCTGTTTAACGTGATCGGACCGGTCGAGGGTCTGCGGGTCGCCGATCTTTACTGCGGGAGCGGGGCGCTCGGCATCGAGGCGCTGAGCCGCGGCGCGCTCGAGGTGGTCGCGGTCGACCGTTCGCGCCTGGCCAGGCAGCTGGTCCTGGGCAACCTGGCCCAGCTCGAAGACAATCTGGCCAACAGATTCCGCTTCGTGCGTTCGAGCGTTGAGCGGTGGACGAAGGAGTCCGCCGGCCGCGCCTCGTTCGACCTGGTGCTGATGGACCCTCCCTATGCCCAGCTGGATGCGGCCCTCGGGGACCTGGCCGCGATCTTTCAGCAGGGCCTGGTCGGGCCTGGCGGGCTGGCCGTCTGCGAGCATTCGTCCCGGTCGGCGATCGATTCGTCCAGGCGGGAATTCCGGGTATGCGGCAACTACCGTTACGGCGACAGCGCGCTGTCGCTGGTGGTTGGTTCGGATATGGGACCCAATAAAGAAAATGGAAGCGGGAATTGAGTTCCCTGGTCCGGCAGCCGCCGCTCCCTCTCGCCGGAACCTGAAAGGAAACGGAATTGCACGCCCTCGTGCCGGGTACCTTTGACCCGGTGACCAACGGCCACCTGGGTCTGATCGGCCGGGCGGCGCGCATGTTCGAACGTCTCACCGTCGGGGTGTACGAGGGATCCGACCAGCCCACCCTCTTTAGCGCCGCCGAGCGCCTCGAACTCATGACCGAGGCGCTTGCCGGTCATGCCAATGTTTCCGCCCGCCTCTACAGCGGCACAACGGTGGGATTCGCCCACCAGATCGGCGCCGGCGTGCTGGTGCGCGGGATCCGGGTTCCGACCGACTTTGACTACGAGCTCTCGCTGGCCCACATGAACGAGGCTCTGGACGAGTCGATCGACACGATCTGCCTAATCAGCTCCCTCAGCGACGCGTTCATCAGCTCGTCGCTTATCCGCGAGGTCGGGCTGCTTGGCCAGGACGTATCGACTTGGGTTCCGGCCAATGTCGCCGGGGCGCTAGCGGATAAAATGGCCAACCGCCGATGATTGACGAAGCCAACCCTGTGTCCGGCCCCCAGAGCGATCTGGTGGGGCTGATTCAGCGACTAGAAGAAACCGTCCTCGAAGCCCAGCGCATACCGTTCGGCAATAAGATCCTGATGGTTGAGTCCGATCTGTTGGAGATCATCGACCAGATGCGGATCAACATCCCCGAGGAAATCCGCGACGCGCGCCGGATCATGCGTGAACGCGAGGCAATCCCGCGCGACGCCCAGCGCGAGGCCGAGCAGATCCTGACCCACGCCCGCGAGCAGGCCAATCGGATGATTTCCGACGAAGCCATCGTGCGCGAGGCCGAGGCCCGGTCCGAGCAGATGATCGAGGATGCCCAGAACGCGGTCGTGCAGGCGCGGCGCGAGATGGACGCTTATTCGATGAACATGTTGCGCGATGTCGAGCACCGGCTCAATACCCATCTATCCAGCATCCACCGCGCCATAAATCTGCTGGACGAATCGTCCCAGGATCCGAGCCTGCACCGGGACTAGGCGCCAAAGCCGGCCGGGCCCGGCTACGTCCTGGGCAAGACGGAGCGCTTGAACCGTTGCTAGACTTTTTCCCGCCACGAACGGTTCGCCGTGGCACGTATGGTGGCCGTAGCTCAGTTGGTCAGAGCGCTTGGTTGTGGCCCAAGAGGTCGCGGGTTCAATCCCCGTCGGTCACCCCAGAATGAGCCGGGCTCGGCGCGGTCGGAGCGCCAGCTGGCGACCGCTGTTGTTTCCGCTGCTGATCCTGTGCCTGGCCCTTTTGGGGGGCGGCGCCGGATACGGCCTGGGCAACTGGTGGTTCGCCGGCGGGACTTCTGCGGCGGTCCCGATTCCGGCCGAGATCGAACCGGTCGTCACTTCCCCGGCGCTGCCGCCGCGCGCGGCGGCGACCTCCGAGTACGAGGATGTCGAACTGGGCGTGCCGCTGGTCCAGATCCCGGCCCCGCCGACCCCGCGCCGGCCAACCGAAGCGGTCACCGACGAGTTTGAGCACGTTGTGCAGGCCGGTGAGACGCTTTCGCTCATCGCGGCCCGCTACGGGGTGAGCGTGGAAGACATCGCCGCCGCCAACAACATCGCCGACGTGTCGGTGATAAACGTCGGGCAGGTCCTGGCGATTCCGGGTTCGCGCTAGCGGCCAACCCGGGTCGCCAATTCCCGTCCTCCGGACCCATCCCGGCGCCGGGTTCGGCTATCGTGGAGGCGACCGGCCGAGCGCCGGGACCGCCGGGGCCGCGTGCGCCCCAAGCTTTGGCACGGACGAGCAATGGCCAGCACCGATCCGCAAAAACCGAACCTTCTATTCATCCTCAGCGACGATCAGGGTGCCTGGGCGATGGGTTGTGCCGGGAACGAAGAGGTGCGGACCCCGAATCTGGACCGGTTGGCCGAGACCGGCATCCGGTTCACCAATTTTTTCTGCGCGTCGCCGGTCTGCTCGCCGGCGCGGGCCTCGATCCTGACCGGACAGATCCCTTCCCAGCACGGCGTCCAGGACTTCCTGCGGGCCGGAAATTCGGCCGAGCTGGAACAGGACGGCCTGGAAATCGAATACCTGGCCGGCCGCCGTTCGTACGTGGAGTCGCTGTCGGGGGCCGGATATGACTGCGGGCTCAGCGGCAAATGGCACCTGGGAGTCGCGCCGCGGGCCCAGCTGGGATTCGGGTTCTGGAGCGCCCACGCCAGCGGGGCCGGCGACTACTTCCGCCCGCCGATGATCTCCGAAGGCAAGCTCCACCGCCCGGAAGGGTACGTTTCCGACCTGATAACCGACAACGCGCTCGCCTACCTGGAAGATCAGCGCGCCGCGGAAGCCCCCTTTTCGCTTAACGTCCACTACACCGCCCCGCACGCGCCCTGGACCCGCGAGCACCATCCGGAGGACGTGTTCGGCGATTACTACGACAACTGCGCGTTCGATTCGGTTCCCTGCGAGCCGGTCCATCCAAACCAGATCTGGAAGGAGGAGAGCGCCGCCACCATCGGTGACACGCCGGAGAACCGCCGCATCGCGTTGAGCGGTTATTTCGCCGCGATCGAGGAGATGGACCGAAACATCGGGCGCCTCCTGGACTGGCTCGAAGTAAACGGCCTGCGCGAGAACACCCTGGTGGTCTTCAACGCCGACAACGGCATGAACATGGGCCACCACGGAATCTGGGGCAAGGGCAACGGCACCTATCCGTTCTGCATGTACGACACCGCGGTGAAGGTTCCGTCGCTGGTTTCACGCCCCGGCCACGTCCCACAGGGACTGGTCTGCGAGCACCTCTTGAGCCAGTACGACTACGCCCCCACCCTGCTCGGGTACCTCGGGGTCGAACCGGCCTGGGACCGCCCCTTGCCGGGACGCGATTTCTCCGGACTGCTGCGGGGTGCCGGCATCGGCGGCGAAGGGAGCGTGTTCGTGGTCGACGAATACGGCCCCACCCGCATGGTCCGCGAACGGCGCTGGAAGTACATCCACCACTACCAGCTGGGTAAATGCGAACTCTACGACCTGCTCAACGACCCCGGAGAACTTGAAAACCTGGCCGACGCGCCCGCCCACGCCCAAGTCCGCGACCGGTTGCGCGCAGACCTGGAATCCTGGTGCGAGCGCTTTGTCGACCCCCGGATGGATGGACGCGGCAGCGCCAATGTGGGACGCGGCCAGATCGGCCTGGTCGGTTCGGAGGAATACGCAAAACCATTCGAAGACGACCTGCGCATGTGGTGGGGCGAATCCGGATCCTGAGTGACCTGGACTGGTGGCCGGAAGTTGGTTCCACAGATTCGTTCCCATTCAATTGGCAGACGGGATTCGGCAGGGCCGCCGACTGCACGCATTGGGGGCACCGCCGCGATGTGCCGACTGACCACTCGATTCATGATCAATCCACCTGGCGCTAAAGATTCGAACCCGACGAGGTTGTAGACGTGGACTTGGCGGATTACCGCTAAATAAGGAAGTGAATTCGTGAACGACCAATTCGGGGAAGATATGGGTCCGATGCTGGACCCGCCGCACCTTGGCGAACTCATCCGCGAGGGCATGCAGGATCTCGGTTGGACGGTGACGGATACGGCATCGCAGCTAGGATGCGTGCGGGGGACCCTCTCGCGAGTGATCAATGGCAAAGCAGGCGTGTCCACAAACATGGCCCTTTCGCTGGAAGCGATCGGCTGGGGCACGGCGGATCACTGGATGCGCATGCAGGCAAGCTACGAGCTGGCTAAAGCCCGGGACCGGCGAGAGGGTAACAAGGCGCGCGAAAGATTCGCACGTTGAAAACGAACCGGCCCCCATCCGCCGCCATTACGCGATCGCATGCGATTTGAATTGCCCGCCAAGATGCGCCGACGAATCGTCCGAGCGGTTGAAGGTCTTCGCGCGGAGCGGTGGGCGCGCTCCGCAGGGATGCACATTGAAGCGGAGCCGGTGTCGCGACCTCAACCCGTGGACGGAGATTCGGCCCGTTCGGATCCCAAACCCGGTACTTCAGCGAGATGGCAGTCGAAGGCGAATCCCAAACCGGCGCGCGGGGCTGGGCGCCACCAGCATTCAAAACCTCGATCGCACCGGGCGCACTTGCGATTCCGGCGCAGTTAAGGTACGCCGCAGATCGAATTAAGAATCTGCCGCCTATATCGGCCTGAAGCCAATCCCGGTTCCGTGAAGGGCAACGACAACCGGCAAATTGCCAAATGAAATACTCGCTCCAGTCTTTCCGCGGCGACCTCTTTGGTGGAGTCACGTCCGCGGTTGTCGGCCTTCCGGTTGCGCTTGCCTTCGGAGTTGCATCCGGACTCGGACCGGTGGCCGGGCTCTACGGGGCGATCGCGGTCGGTTTTTTTGCGGCCGTGTTCGGCGGCACGCGATCGCAGATCTCCGGGCCGACCGGACCGATGGCGGTGGCGATGGCGGTAATTGTCACCGCTCATGCCAACAGCCTGGCCGAGGCGTTCACGGTCGTGATCATGGCCGGCTTGATTCAGGCGCTCCTGGGGATCCTGCGCATCGGTCGCTTCATCTCCTACACCCCCTATTCGGTGATATCCGGATTCATGACCGGAATCGGCATCATCGTGATGCTCTTGCACACGCTGCCATTCATGGGCGCACCGGTCGCCACCGGCGGTCCCAACGGCGCGGTTGCGGCCTGGCCGGATGCGATTGCCAATTTCAATATGTCGGCGTTTGCCATCGCGGCGGTGACGCTGGCGGTCGGGGTCGGTTGGCCGGCCCGGTTCCGCAGGTACCTGCCGCCAACCCTGGCGGCCCTCATTGCCGGGACCCTCATGGGGGTGCTCTGGCTCACCGACGCGCCGGTAATCGGCGACGTGCCCAGCGGGTTGCCGAACTTGCAGCTCCCCGAACTCTCCGGCGACGTGCTGGTCAGGGCGGTCCAACCGGCGGTCACGATCGCACTCCTGGGCGCGATCGACAGCCTGCTGACATCGCTGATTGCAGATTCGATGACGCGCACCCGTCACAATCCGGACCGCGAATTGGTGGGCCAGGGCTTGGGCAACCTGATCGCCGGGTTCATCGGCGGCCTGCCAGGGGCCGGCGCGACCCTGGGGACGGTCGTGAACATCCGCGCCGGCGGCAGGACCCCGGTGTCGGGGGCAATCAGGGCGGCGATTCTGCTGGGGCTGGTTCTGGGCCTGGGCAGGTACGTCGAGGCGATTCCGCACGCGGCGCTGGCCGGGATCCTGATGAAAGTCGGCTGGGACATAGTCGACTGGCGATTCGTGATGCGCATCCACAGGGTCCAGCGCGAGCATCTCCTGGTCATGCTGATCACCCTGGGCCTGACCGTATTCCTGGACCTGGTGACGGCGGTGGCGATCGGACTGATCGCCGCCGGCATGGCCAGTGCGCGGCAGTTCGAGCGCCTGGAGCTAGACAGCGTGGTATCGCTGCCCCTGCTGGATACGAGTTTTCTGCCCGATGAGGGTGACGCGCGGCCGGCGGACGCGTACTCGGCCCGGGTGGGGCTGGTTGCGCTGCGGGGTAGTTTCACGGTCGCCTCGGCAAGCAAGCTGATCAACACGATCGGCGCGGACATACGCGACCATGAAGTCGTCATCCTCGACTTCTCGGAGACCGTCTACATCGACGACAGCGCCGCGCTGGTGGTCGAACAGCTGATAGATGTCGCCAACGTCCAGGACACAGATTGCGTGGTCGTGGGGCTCGACGGCGCCCCGGCGGCCACGCTCGAGTCGCTGCGCGTGCTCAAGGACATCCCCGCCGATCGATTCGCCGCCGACATCGGCCAGGCGCAGTCAATCGCGGTAGGGCTGCTGAACCGGTAGGGGCAAATTCAGCCACGACCGCGACCCGCCGCGGACGCGGGCCGACCGCCTGCGGGGCGGGCCGCGCATGCCACCAAGGCGGCCCCTGCTGGGCCGGGCCCACCGCCGCAACTTCACGTTTGATTTCACGCGGCCCGCCCGTTGACATGCAATCTGGTACTTGCCTATAATCTCCTCGCGGAAGCGAACGGTCACCTGACACTCCTGCATGGACATCTACCGCGCGATTGCCGACCAAACCAGGCGAGCCCTACTCGATGAGCTTGTCGATCGGTCGGATCAATCGCTCTTCGAACTCTGCGCGCGTTTGGCGATGAAGCACGGCATCACCTCCTCGCGGCAGGCGATCTCGCAGCACTTGGATGTTCTGGAGGCGGCCGGGCTGGTTCGCACGCGGCGCGCGGGCAGGTCCAAGCTCCACTGGTTCGTGGGCGACCCGCTGAAGGAAATCGGGGAGCGGTGGCCGGTCTTGCCGGATGACTGCGATTCCAACTCACCTACAAAGGAAACCGAGCAATGAGGATTCGCCATACCAGCGTCGTCGTGGACGACCAGCAGGAGGCGCTGCGCTTCTACACCGAGACTCTCGGATTCCAACTCAAGCACAACATTCCGATGGGCGAATACGCCTGGATCACCGTCGTATCCGCGGAAGATCCGGAAGGGACGGAATTGGTGCTGGAGCCTGCCGGTCATCCGGCGGTTGTTCCGTACCGGCAGGCGCTGGTTGAGGACGGGATCCCTTTCACCGCCTTTACGGTCGACGACGTCGCAGCCGAGCACGAGCGCCTCGTGGCCGCAGGTGTCCGGTTCGTGCAGCCGCCGACCGACCTGGGGACCGTGGTGACCGCGGTCTTCGACGATTCGTGCGGCAACCTGATCCAGATCATGATGGAAAAGGGTCAGTAGCCGCGGCCGCGCGGCTCCGGTTGATATCCGAGCCCAGTCGCTCCATGTGACAACCGGCACTGATACCCGCAAGGTCCTGCCGTCCGGGCGAGGCCCGGTCGCCGTCCAGGCACTCACGCGGGTGGTCCGGGACGCCGATCGGGCGCGGCGCCGGACTGCCTGCCCCGGACGGGACGGTATTTCAAGGGCCGGCTGTCCGAAGTCGCCGCACCTGCCGCATCGTTCGGCGCGGGCCGCCGCGGACATCGTTTGGACCGCAAGGCGCGGCGCGCCTCTCTGGCAACCTGGGGCCGCGGCCCTATGCCGCTCCGCAGGTTGGCTCGGTCAGTCGATGACCACCACCCGGCAGGGGGCGCTGGCGGTGCCCAGCAGGGCCAGCGGCAGGGCCATGACCGCGACCCGTCGGCCGGACGTGCGGTCCAGGTTTATCAGGTTGTGAATCACGCCGATTCCGGCGCCCAGCAGCCGGCGGTGATTGGCCTGCGATCCACTCTGCTCGATCGCGAAGGATTCGTCGAATCCGACCAGTTTTATTCCCTGGTTGATGATCCACTGCGTGGCGCCGGCACTCAACAGCGGAGCGCCCTCGCGGTCGCCGATGTTGGCCATCAACAGTATGTCGCCGGATCTGACCAGTTGCCCGACCCCGGACTGCAGATGTTCCTCGGTGACCATGCCGGCGCCGGCGAAGTTGAATTTGGCCACCACGCCCT
>CAYXKQ010000017.1:0-16545 GCA_964465715.1 uncultured Chloroflexota bacterium | reverse complement strand
GAATAGGCCCCGAGCAGGCGGCGATGGGCGTCGGCGGTGATGTTGGCGACCACGACGTCAAAAGTCTCCCGGCCCTGAATCCAGCCGGGGCCGAGGTCGCCCGGTTCGACCCTCACGACCTGATCGCAGCGGTTGCGGACAACGTTTCGGCGGGCCAGCGCGACCGCTTCCCGGTCCAGGTCGATCGCGGTGGTGGCGGCGGCCCCCCGGCGCGCCGCCGCGATCGCCAGCACGCCGGTTCCGGTGCCAACGTCCAGCACCGTCCGGCCGGCCAGGTCGAGTCCCTGCAGCATCCGCAGCGCGCCCCGGGTCGAGGGGTGCAGGCCCGAGCCGAAGGCGCCCGCCGCATCGATCCGGATCACCCGATCCAGGGGAGCACCGTCCGGCTCCTCGGCATCGACCGGGACTATCGTGAGCGATCCGACCGTTACCGGTCGCTGGTAGGCCCGCTCGCGGGCTCGCCACTCCCGGCGACCGGTTACGCTCTGGCGGACTTTGCGCAGCGACGGGACGTCGAGTCCGGCTGCCAGGTGCAGATCGGTGACCAGGGCGCTGGCCGCCGCCCGGGCCCGGCCGGATTCGGGAAACCAGGCCGTAACCAGGCAGGAGCCGGTCGGAACACTCTCGTCGGGCGGATCTTTGGCAAATTCCTCCTCAACCGCCACCGCGCGGCCGGCGCGGCGCTGCATCAAGAGGCGCACGTCTTCGGCCAGTACCGCCGGCACGGTGACCTGGACCTGCCGCCAGGACCGGTTCACGAGAGTGCCTGACGCAACCGTTCGGCCAGGCCCGGCGGCGGATCCTCTTCATCGGCCAGCTGCTCGAACAGGGCGCGCTGCTGTTTCGTCAACTTGCGCGGAATGCTCACCCGGGCCACCACGTAGTGGTCGCCGCGGCGCTGGTCGCGCGGACTGGGCGCACCGCGTCCGGCGAGGCGGACCGCTTCGCCGGGCTGGGTGCCGGCCGCGAATTCGACCACCTGCGGGCCATCGACGGTCTCCACTTCCAGCTCCACTCCAAGGACCGCTTCGCTGACGCTCAGTTCGATCTCGGACTGCAGATCGCGGCCCTGCCGGGCGATGCTCGGGTGCGGCTCGACCGCAACAACCAGGTACAGGTCTCCGGGCGGTCCGCCGTTGATCCCGCTGTCGCCCTGGCCCGAAATCCGGATTTCGGTACCGTTGTCGACCCCGCCCGGGATGTCGACCTCCAGCTGGCGTTCCCGGTCTACAAGGCCGGCGCCCTGGCAGCTGTAGCAGGCACGCTCGGCGATTCGGCCGGTGCCGCCGCAGTCCCGACAGCCGGTGATGTTCACAAACTGACCCAGGATCGATCGCGTCGCGGTGCGGACTTCGCCGGTCCCTCCGCACGGCCCGCAGGCGACCATCTTGCTGCCTGGGTCAAGGCCGTTACCCCCGCATTCGTCGCAAAGCTCCTGGCGGTTGACCGCGACCTTCAACTTCTGGCCGTGGACGGCGCTGACGAAGTCGAGCTGAATCCGCTGCTGCAGGTCTCGCCCGCGTTGCGGGGAATCGGCGCGGCGCCCGCCGCGGCCGAAGAAAACGTCGAAGATATCGCCGAATCCCGGAATGTCGGCCCCGCCAAAACCGGCTCCCGGGGTGCTCTGCAGTCCGCGCCAGCCGAACTGGTCATAGCGCTGCCGCTTCTCGGGGTCCTTCAGCACATCGTAGGCCGCCTGGATTTCCTTGAACCGTTCGGCCGCGTCCGGTTCGCGGCTCACGTCCGGATGGTGCTGCCGGGCCATTGCCCGATAGGCCCGCGAGACGTCCTTGGCCCCGGCGTCGCGGCCAATCCCCAGCACTTCATAGGGGTCGCGGCGGTCGGGCGCCATCAGCCGTCGTCCCCGCCGGATTCGTCGTCGGGGTCGACCGACTCGGCTTCGGCGGCGGCTGCGCCTTCATCCTGGCGCCCGACCCTTACCAGCGCCGGGCGCACGACCCGGTCGCCCAGCCGGTAGCCCGCCTGGTGGATCAGCACCACGCGGTCGGGATCGGTGCTGCCGTCGGTATCTACCGCCTGGTGGAAGTTGGGGTCAAACTCCTCCCCCACGCCCGCGACCGGCTCGATTGAATGCGAGGCGAGCAGCGCCTGGAAGTGCTGCCGGGTGAAGAAAAGCCCCTCGATGAAAGAGAAGCCGGCCAGTTCGCCGGGTACCGCCGCCAGGGCGCGGTCCAGGTGGTCAAGGGCCGAGAGCAGCGCGCGGGCGAATTCAATCACCGCATACTGCCGCGCGTCGGCAACTTCCTGGCCGGAACGACGTTTGAGGTTGGCCAGATCGGCCTGTGCCCGGGTCAGCCGGTTAAGCAGGTCGTCGATCCGCTCGGATTGATCTTGCTCCGCTCCGTCCGGGGGAGCTGCCGGCGGAGTCTGGGCCGGCGGTTCGCCGCCTGTGGTTTCGGTCGCCAATTTACATCCAGCTCCTAGCGCGGTCGCAGTTCCCGGGCCGCCTCATCGGACTTGGCCGATTGCGGCATTGCGACCCCGCCGAATATACGAATTTGGGACTGGCTCAGCTGACCCGGTCGTGCTCAACCGACCAAGAAAGCGGATCCGGACGCGCCCAGCACGATCAGGCCGTTGCCGGCCAGGGCCAGCGAGCGCGGGGCGGCCACCACGGGGTCCAGCAGGGCCTCTTCGGTCCCGGACGAATCCACCAGAACGTGGAAGCCCTGCGAGTCAAGCCGGTCCAGGCGGCCGGCGGCCTCGCCGGCCACGTAAATGGATCCGTTCCGGGATGCGGCCAGGATCCCGGGATCCTGCAAGTCGGCGGCCAGGACCGCGATCGAGTCCGCGCCGGGCCGGATGGCCAGGATTCGCCCACTACCGTTCTCGGCAATCAGCAGCGATCCATCGGCCGCCAGGGCAAGGCCGGCCGGGTCGCTCAGGGGGGTACCGCCGGGCGCCGCGCCATCCACCGCCTCTCCGACCTGGCCGTTGCCCGCCACGGCCTCGAGCCGGCCGTCGGTGGTCAGGCGCATGACCCGGTCGGCGCCCGAATCGGCCAGATAAATGCTGCCGTCGGCTTCCATCACCATCGCGACCACGTCCAGCAGGCTCGCCTCCAGGGCGGGTCCGCCGGCGCCGGGATCTCCGGGCCGCCCATTGCCGGCCACCGTTTCGATGACCCCGCAGCCATCGATCCGGCGGATGCGGAAATTGCCGGCATCGAAGAAGAAGACGTTGCCGGCGCCGTCGGCAAGCACCGTTTTTGGCGCCGCGAGCAGCGCAAAGCGGGCCAGGCCGCCGTCGCCGCGAAACGCGGCCAGGCCCGAGCCGGCGATAGTCTCGACCCGGCCGGATTTGATCCTGCGCAGGCGGTTGTTGCCGGTATCGGCCACGAAGATCTCGTCGCCGCCGACCGCGATCGAATCCGGACCGGCAAATTGCGCCCCCGCCACCGGCCCGTCGTCGCCGGCAAAGCCGAACCCGGACTGTCCAAAGAGCTGGGTAACCGCCAGTCCGGACGTCGCGGGGCCCTCGGGCAGGGGATCGGGCCGTGGCTCGAGGCGGCAGCCGGTCTGCGATCCGGGTTCGCCGAATCCGGCCAGGCGGTAGATCTTGCCGGAGAGCTGGGGCAACATGTAGATCGTCCCGTCCGGGGAGAGCTGGAAGTCGATCGGTCGCGGCAGCACCGCTTCGCGCGCCGGCACTCCCGCCTGGGCGGTCCCGGCGGTACCCAGTCCGGCGTAGGTGAAGATCGTCCCGGCCGCGGAAATCACGCGGATTGCCGCGTTGTTCCAGTCGGCCACGTAAATGTTGCCGGCCGCGTCGATGTCCAGGCCGGCAGGCGCATCGAGCTGGGCCGCGGCGGCCGTACCGCCATCGCCGGCGCGCCCCGGAATTCCGGTCCCGGCGACGGTCGAAACGATCCCGTCCGGCCCGATTCGGCGCACCACGTGACCCTCGCTTTCGCTCAGGTACAGGGCCCCCTCGGACGAAATCGCCAGGTCGGTGGGGCCGTCGAACCGGGCCAGGTCGGCGGGGCCGCCATCGCCCCCGGTGGCCGGGTCGCCGGTACCGGCAAAGGTCGTCACCGCCCCGCTTGCGTCGACCCGCCGGATCCGGTTGTTGCCGCGGTCGGCAACGTAGAGGACGCCGTCCCCGTCCAGGGCGAGTCCGGATATCGAGTTGAAGCGGGCCCGCCCGCCGGCCTGCGGGTCGTCGGCCGATCCGGGTTCGCTGGATCCGGCCAGCAGGGATATCGTTCCGTCAGGGGCGATGCGGCGTATCAGGGTGCTTGAGGCGATGTAGATGCCGAAGCGCGAATCAACGGCGATCGGGCCCGGGTCGCGCAGCCCGGCCAGCAGGGCCGGCCCGCCGTCGCCCGAATCGGATCTGGTCCCGTTGCCGGCGATTCGCTCGATCCGGCCGTCGACCGTGATCTGGATTGCCTGGTTGTTCGACCGGTCGGTAACGTACACGTTGCCCGCCCGGTCGATCGCCAGCCCGGCCAGCGCCGGCGGAATCCCCACCCCGGCCTCATCCCGGAATGCCGGGGCAAATTCGGCGACCTGTTCAAAGATCGGGTTGATCGGCGCCGGCGCGTAACCGGTCCGCGGCGCCGGCACGGCGCCTGGATTCCAGGAAATTTCGGGGGCCGTCGAATGATCAGCCGGGCTCCCCGGGGCGGCTGCGGAGGGCCGTTGATCGCATCCGGCGGCCAGGACGGCCAACAGCAGCGCGACGGCGCCAAGCGCCGCCTTGGTCTTCCGGTTCAATCCCCGTCGAGGTCGGGGCCGGTCGAATCGAGCATTTCTTCTTCGGCGACCAGACGTCCGCCCTCCACCTTCGAGTCGACCATTCGGCGGTGCGAATCAAACTGCAACCAGACATGGGCGGGACGGAACGTCTGTTCGCCCATGACCTGCTTGGTGCAGGTGTAGTGCGTCGGGCTGTCGTGGCTCGATCCCGGCGCGAATTCCTGGGTCAAGTCGTTGTTTATGTCAATCCGCAGGGTCACGATTTCCTTCGTGCGGTCCATCTCTACATATATGTAGAGGGCATCGTCGCGCGGTTGATTTCCGAAGAATCCCAAACCGGTTCCATCCTTGGCCGGACCGTCGCGGCCGGCATCAAAACGGCAAACAGCCCCTTTAGTATTAATTTTGATTGAACGCGACTCCGTAACCATGGCCACCGTTCACGCCGCCCGGACCCCGGCCCCGCCGACGCCCGGCGTCGGCCGGCACCGCTTCTACATCTGGACCTCGGGCTGCCAGATGAACAAGGACGATTCCGAGCGGATCGCCCGCGCCCTGGTCGCCGCCGGGCACGTGCCGGTTTCACATCCCGACCGGGCGTCATTCGTGATCCTGAACGGCTGCAGCGTGCGCGACAACTCCGACCGCAAGACCTTCGGCCGGATCGGGGCGCTGGGGGCGCGCAAGCGGCGCGAACCATCGCTGCAGGTCGCTCTGACGGGCTGCACGGCCCGGGCCACGGACGCGGAGCTGGCCCCGCACCGACCGAAACTTGACCTGGTCTTTGACAACTCGCGGGTCGAAGAGCTCCTGGAACACATGGCGGCCCAGCCGGGGCCGGTCGTGGACGACTGGGAGGACTTCTCGCCCCAGGACCTGCCCGGATTCGGCAGTCCCACCCGTTACGTGACCGTCATCTACGGATGCTCCAAGCGCTGCACGTTTTGCATAGTGCCTTTCCGGCGCGGGGGTGAACGCAGCCGCCCGCCGGAGGAAATCGAAGCCGAAATGCTGACCAAGGCCGCCGAAGGCGCGGTCGAAATAACGCTCCTTGGGCAGATCGTGAACCGCTACGGCCGCGACCGTTCCGACGACCTGGACCTGGCCGGGCTGCTGCGACGCCTGGACCGGCAGGCGATCGTCCCCAGGCTCAGATTCCTGACCGCCCATCCGCGCCACTTCGACCGTTCCCTGGCCGAGGCGATGGCCGAGTGCGAAACGGTCCTGGAGGAGATCAACCTGCCGGTGCAATCGGGCAACGACGAAGTCCTGCGCCGCATGGGCCGCGGGTACAACCGCGCGTGGTACCTGGACATGATCGGGATGCTGCGCGACACTGTGCCCGGGGTGGCTATTTCGACCGACGTGATCGTCGGGTTCCCGGGCGAGACTGAGGAGCAGTTCCGCTCGACTTTGCAACTCATGGAGGAGGTCTGCTTCGACGTGGTCCACATCGCCGCGTTCTCGCCCCGCATCGGGACCGTAGCCGATCGCTGGGGCGACGACATCGACCCGGGTCTGAAACTCGAGCGGCTGCACCGCTGCGAGAGTCTGCAGAAAGACTTGGCCGGGTCGATAAACGCCGATCTGGTGGGGAGCACCCAGCAGGTGCTGATCGAGCAATTGCAGCCGGCCCGGGTGGCCGGAGCCGGACCCCGCTGGATGGGTCGAACGAGGACCAACAAGCTGGTTTTTGCGCCGGGCAAGGCCCCGCTGGCGCCGGGCCAGATCGTGGACATGAATATCACTGACGCTACCGCCTGGTCGCTGCGGGGGGCACCGGTCACCGCCGCCTAACCGCCGATGAGGGGGTCCCGACTCGGCCGCCGACGGGCGCTGCTGGCGGGCGGCGCGCTCCTGCTGGCAGCCTGCGGGCCTGAACCGGCCGCGGCCCCGCCGCTGCAACTGGTGCGACCCTACTGGCGGCCCGCGCTGCAGGGCGCCGCCGACGCGATCGAGGTGACCCGGCAGATGGAATCCAACACCCAGGCATTTGCGGCGGGGTTGATTTCCCTGCGCCAGTACGCGCTGGCGCTGGGACGATACGGGCCCGAAATCGGCGACATCGGACGCGCCCTGGCCCAGCTTGAACCGCCGGGCGATGCGCGCGACGCGCACCAGAGCCTGCTCGAATCGGCCGACGCCCTGACGCACGCCGCCGCCCAGATGAACGCCTACCTGCAGGACGAGGATCTGCGTCAGGTAGTCGTGGCGGTCGAAGGCCTGAAGCGTGCCCGTGCCGCGCTCGGCAACTTTGTCTCGGCCATCGACGATCCCGGTTCCCGAACCGCGATGGAGCAGCAGCTGAAAGTTCTCGGCGAGATCGAATTCAGGCCCAACACCGTCAACCGGTTCGCCGTGCTGGTCGGGGAGTTCGGATCGGCGGTGGAGGCCGGTGCGCGACTGGGCCGGTACGACCCGGACGCCGAGCTTTCCTCGCGCTACCGGGGCTGGGCCGAGGTCGGTCGCTTCGCCGGGGCCGCCGAGGCACTGCAGTCGGCCGCCGACTGGGACGCGCGCGGGTTCAGGGTGCGGGTCGAGCCCACCCCCGACATCCACATCGACGTTTCCATTGCCAGCCCGGCCCTTTCGCATCGCGACTGGCGGGAGTTGATCTGGTTCCACGACCTGGAATTCGATCCGATCGCGGTCGCCACCTCAGGTCAGGGGACGGAAGTGTCCACAATCTCGCGGACCGGCCAGGTCGCTTCCGTGGGAGGCGGGGGATCGCGGTTGTGGGACCGCGAACTGAATTTCCCGGCCGACGGGATCGCGGTCAACCGGGACGGCTCATTCACGGCCGGGTTCGGATTCTTCGTGGCGCCACTCGACCGCCAGGGTGAACCGGTCTGGCCGCACGTGAAAGACCAGTCGGACAACCAGCTGATCGAACAGGTCGAATTTGCCGCCGACAGCCTGCTGTTGGCCCGCTCGACCAACAATCGCGGCGAGGGCGGGGCGTTCATTCATCGCGCCGACGGCCGCAAGTGGCGCCTCGACGCCGGTCGCCAGAGCACCGGAATCGGATCGGCGCGACTCAGCCTGGACGGGAGCCTGCTGGCCATCGCCACCGGCGGCGGGTCGGCGGATCCGGCGGTATCCGTGTACGACCTGCGCGATGAGGTCACGTTCCTGCGCCACAGCTTCACGACCCAGGACCCGATCAGCGACCTGGCCCTGAGCGGTGACGGCAGCCGGGTCGTGTTGGCGACTGCCTCCGCCCTCGAAATCAGGACCACCCAGGATGGCCAGTTGCTGCACCGGGTGCCGATGGAAATCATCAACATTGAGCCCGATCCGCTCGGCCGGATCGTGTACGTGACGACCCCCGCCGCCCTGAACGCGATCGGCATGGACGGGCAGACGATCTGGCAAAACCTGGATCTTGCCCCCCGCCGGTTGGCGGCGTCGAACAACTACCTGGCAACGGTCACGGAGGCCTCCACGATCAGCGTCCTGTCCGTCACCGGCGAGCATTTGGGCGATGCCACCACCCTGGCCCCGGTGCGGGCGATCGCCATGGCCGCCGATGTGGATATCCTTATCGCGGCCAGCGCCGAACAACGGCTGCAGGCCTGGCAACTGCCCGGAACGGCGCTGGTGCCCCGTATCGGGTGACGCCGAATCGCGCAACATCCCCATCACCACCGATACAGCGGCCGCGGGCGCCGCCACGCACACCGAGGAAACACCAGCCATGAACTTCGCCCCGCTGAGAGGGTCCGACGAGAATCCGGCGCTCGAGCTTATGAGCCGCTGTTTTGCCAACGAGCCAATCGAGTACTTCCGGCGCTACCACGCCCTGCTGGCGGCCGGCCGGCCCGACCTGCGACTGGCCGCCAGGGTGGACGACCGCCTGGTCGGTTACCTCGAATGCCAGTGGGTAGAGCACTACTTCGGCGACCGGACGTTGCCGGTGGCCAACATCGGCGCGCTCTGCACCCACCCAGATTTCCGCCGGCGCGGAATCGCCCGCGGCCTTCTGACTGCGGCCCTGGATCAAGTCGACGCCGCCCGGCATCCGCTCACCGGCCTGCACGCCGCCGTCCCGGAGCTGTACCGCGCGCACGGATTCTGGCCGGTCCCGCACACCGAGTTCGTGGCCCGGGTCCCGGAGCGCCCACCGGTCCCCGCCCGCGGGACCTTATTTGAGCCGGTTTCCGACGACGACCTGGACGAACTGTTCGACCTCTACCGGCGCGAGAACCGGCAGCTGCTCGGCCCCCTGGTCCGCTCACGCCGCTACTTCAACGGTCAGCACGACTGGATGGCGGAGTTGCCTGGCGATCTTGCCTGGGAGACCATGCGGCAGATCGGTCGGTCGGTCGGCTACCTGCGCTACCGACGCGAACCAAGGCATCTGAAATTGCTCGAGGTCGTGACCAGCGGCCGCGACCGCGGTCGCGCCGCCGCCGCCCGCCTGCTGCAGCTGGCCCACGCCGACGGAATCGCCCAGGTCAGGGGCGGAATTTCCCCGAAGGCGCCGTTCCTCCGCGGGATGGAGCAGTTGACCGACGTGGAGATCCGCAGCGGGGAAGGCCGGATGTTCCGGATCAACAGTCTGGACGGCCTGCTGGCCGCGGTCGGCCCGCATCTATCGCTGCGGCGCCGCAATGTCGCGGTCACCGCGCCGCCGGTGAACCTGGATATCGGCGGCCAGGTGCGCTCGCTCAGCTTCCCCTCGGCCCAGGCGGTCTTCGGGCCCGCGGTCGAAGACGCACCGGTGCTAAAGCTCTCGGAAGGCGAGTTCCTGGCGCTGGTGTTCGGCTGCCCGGGCAGCGCCGGAGCGCTGCAAAAAGGCGATCTGCGGATCGACTCGCGCGCGCAGCTGGAGGCCGTATTTCCTGAGGAGGGCTGGGTCCTCTGGGAGGCCGACCACTTCTGACGGCAAGAGCGCGGCGGCATAGAATCTTGGCCAGCGAGCGAACCCACCCCGGAATTCAAGGTTGAAAACATGGCTTTAAACGTCGGCGACCAGGCCCCTGATTTCGAACTTCTTAACGGCGCCGGCGATACGGTGCGGCTGTCCGATTTCAAGGGCCAAAAGGTGATCGTGGTCTTCTACCCGCTGGCTTTTTCCGGGATCTGCCAGAACGAATTGACCGATTACAACGCCAAGGCCGATCGCGTCAGGGCCGCCGGGGCCAAAGTCCTGGGCATTTCGGTGGACAGCTTCTTCGCCGTCGGCGCGTTCGCCGACGCGATCGGACTAGATGAGTCGATTACGCTGCTCTCGGACTTCCCCGACCGCCTCGCCGGCAAGGCTTACGGGGCCTACAACAGCGAAACCGGCTTCAACGAGCGCCTGACGGTCGTCGTTGACGGGGACGGTCGGATCCTTTACAAGGTCCACAATCCGGCGCCCGACCGCCGGGACGAAGAAGAGGCGCTGGCCGCCCTCGGCTAGACGCCCGCTACCGGGCGGCGGCCCGGCTAGACCGCCGCTCCGGCCCGCTCGCGGGCAAGGTACTTGAACCGGCCGGACTCGGCGTCGACCAGCAGTTGCTGCCCGGTGCCCAGTTCGCCGCCGAGCAGCATCCGGGCGGCCGGGTTCTCGATCCGGCGCCGGATTGTCCGGGCCATCGGACGGGCGCCGTATTCCGGATCCCAGCCCTCTTCCAGCAGCAGTTCGCGGGCCGCCGCCGAGATTTCCAGTTCGATCCCCTGCGACGCCAGCCGATCGCGCAGGTCGCCCAGCTGCACCTCGATCACCGAGCCGACCTCGTCCCGGGTCAGCGAGCGGAAGATGATCACCTCGTCGATGCGGTTTAAGAACTCCGGCGGGAAGTGCCGGCGGAGCCGTCCCAGCAGGGAGGTCCGCATCTGGGCGTGATCGGGGCCTTCGGCGCCCGCTTCGGTGGAGAAACCGACCCGGTCGCGCCGGACCAGTTCGGCCGCCCCGACGTTGGAGGTCATGATCAGGATGGTGTTGCGGAAATCGACCGTGCGGCCCTGTCCGTCGGTCAGCCGACCGGCGTCGAGAACCTGCAGCAGGGTGTTGATCACCTCGGGATGGGCCTTTTCGATCTCGTCGAACAGGATGACCTGGTAGGGCCGCCGCCGGACAGTCTCGGAGAGCTGTCCACCCTCGCCATAGCCGACGTATCCGGGCGGGGCGCCGATCAGCCGCGAGACGGTGTGGCGCTCACCATATTCGGTCATGTCCACGCGGACCATCGCGTCAGGGTCATCGAACATGAACCGGGCCAGCTGCCGTGCCAGCTCGGTCTTGCCTACGCCGGTCGGGCCCAGGAATATGAATGATCCCATCGGCCGGTTGGGGTCGGAGAGGCCGGAGCGCGAACGGCGCAGGGCGTCGGCGACGGCCGTGACGGCCTCGTCCTGCCCGACCAGGCGGCGGTGGATTTCCTCCTCGATGCGCAGGAGCTTCTGCATGTCGCCCTCCAGCATCGCCGCCACCGGCACTCCGGTCGCCTCGGATACGACCGAGGCGATGTCGTCGGCCCCGACGGTCTCGGAAATGTTGTGCTCGCTCAGCCAGCCGGTCCGCTTTTCGTCCAATTCGTCGCGCATCCGGATCGATTCGGACTTGTAGTTGGCGGCCGCTTCGTACTCGCGGTTTTGCCAGGCTTCCTCCTCCAGGCCCTCCAGCTCGCGCAGGCGCGCGTCGAGCGCGTGCAGTTCCTCGGGCATGTTGAAGATTTGCAGGCGCAGTTTGGCCGCCGCCTCGTCCATCAGGTCGATCGCCTTGTCCGGAAGGAACCGGTCAGATACGTAGCGGTTGGAGAGCCTCGCCGCCTGCTCGAGCGCGTCGTCGGAGATCTTTAGCCGGTGATGGGTCTCGTACTTGGGACGCAGGCCACGCAGGATTTCAACCGTTCCCTCCACGTCCGGCTGATCGACGTAGACCTGCTGGAATCGCCGCGCCAGGGCCTTGTCGCGCTCTATGTGGCGCCGGAATTCATCGAGCGTGGTCGCGCCCACAGCCTGCAGTTCGCCGCGCGCCAGGGCGGGCTTGAGCAGGTTCGCCGCATCGATCGCGCCCTCGGCCGAACCGGCCCCCACGACGTTGTGCAGCTCGTCGATGAACAGGATGATGTTGCCGCGCGAATTGATCACCTCTTCGATGACCGACTTGAGCCGGTCTTCGAACTCTCCGCGGAACTTGGAGCCGGCCAGCATCTGGCCGATGTCGAGGGCCAGTACCCGCCGACTGGCCAGCAGTTCGGGTACGTGGCCGTCGACGATGCGCTGGGCCAGGCCCTCGACGATCGCGGTCTTGCCCACGCCCGGCTCGCCAATTAGGACCGGGTTGTTCTTGGTTCGGCGCGAGAGTATCCGCATGACGCGGTCGATCTCGATCTCGCGGCCCACGACCGGATCGATCTGGCCGCGGCGGGCCAGGGCGGTCAGATCGGTGCTGTAGCGGTCCAGCGCGGCGTAACGCGATTCGGCGGTCTTGGACGAGGCGTCCTGAGACCCGCGGATTTCGCGAATCGCGGCCAGCGTCTTCTGCCGCGTGCACCCCAGTTCGTGCAGGATCTTGGCCGCCTCGCCCTCGCGCAGCGCCAGGATGGCCAGGAAAAGGTGCTCGGTCGAGATGTAGCTATCGCGGAGGCTGTCGGCCTCGGCGGCGGCGCGGTCGAGCAGCTGCTTGGCGCGCGGAGTGATGAATATCTGCTCCACGGCCGAATCAGAGCGCCGCTCGGCGGCAGCCACCTTCGGCTTGCGGTCCAGCACCCCATTGACCCGCGATCGCACGAAATCCGGGTTGACCCGCATCCGCTGCAGGATCCTGACCGCCGAGGACTCGCGCGTCTCAAGCAGGGCCAGGAGGATGTGCTCGGCGTCGAATTGGGTGTGCCCCAAATCGCTCATGATCTGATTGGCACCGACGATTACTTCCTGGGCTTTTTCGGTCAGGCGCCCAAACCCCGCGTCAGTCATCTGTCCATTCCTATCTGTTTAACGTCTGCTAAAGCGACACGCGGCGATGTGCCCCGCTCACTGGGTGGCGCGCCGCAGCATGCGCTTTAGGCGCGCAATCTCGTTGTGGAGCTGGTTGACCTCGCGGCGGTGGGCGAGGGCCTGCTCGTCGAGCTCGATCCGGTGTCGCCGGCGCAGCTCGTCGACCCGGTCGTGCAGTTCGAGGATGATCTCGACCCCGGAAAGGTTGGCCCCCTCGTCCTGGGTCAATTCGCGGATCCGCCGCACCCGCTGCACGTCGCGCATCGAGTACATGCGGACCGATCCGTCGGATCGCATCGGGTTCACCAGTCCAACGCGCTCGTAATGGCGCAGGGTCTGCGGATGGGTGCCGGTCATCCTGGCCACCACTCCGATGAAGAACCCCTTCACGTCGTTGTCGTCACGCGGCCCGCGCCGGGCGCGCCGGTCATCCGTCATTGCTTGCCCCCAGCTCCTCGCCGCGCAACTCCGCCAGGTCCCGGATCAGGCCCCGCTGCTGGTCGTCCAGCCCCTTGGGAGTGGTCACGTTCACTTTCACGAACAGGTCGCCCCGCTCGCCCTTGCCCATCTGCGGCAGCCCCTTGCCGCGCAGCCGCAGGCGCGCGCCCTGCGACACCTCGGGAGGCACCCGGACCCGGAGCCTTTCCCCGCCCAGCGTCGATACGACCGCGCGCGTGCCCAGAGCCGCCGCGGTCATCGGGATCGAAATGTCGGTCTCCAGGTTCACCCCGTTGCGGCGCATGCTGGGATGGTCCAGGACCCTGACCTTCAGGAAAAGGTCGCCGCGGGTCCCGTCCGGACGCACGCCGCCCTCGCCGGCCAGCCGGATCCGGGCCCCGGGGCGGACCCCGGGCGGGATCTTGACCCGCAGGCGGCGGTTGGCGGTGCCGCCGATGCCATCCGGCGACCGGACCGTAATCATCCGCTGCGACCCGTTGAGAATCTCTTCCAGGGTCACGTCGACCTCGTGGGCCACGTCGGCGGCGCGGGCTCCGGCGCCCTGGCGCGGGGCGCGCGTCCCGGCGGGGGAGCCGAAGCCGCCGAACAGCTGCTCGAAGAAATCGGAAAACCCGGCCCCGCCCATCGGGCCCTGGCCGCCGAAGCCGGATCCGCCGAAGCCGGCCTGGCGCATGGCCGCCTCGAAGGATCCGTGCTGGCGATAGGCCGAACCGAACCGGTCGTAGCGGGCCTTCTTCTCCGGGTCGGAGAGTACCTGATGAGCCTCGTTTATTTCCTTGAACCGGGCCTCCGCCTGGGGATCGCCGGGGTTGGCGTCGGGGTGGAACTTGCGCGCCAGGCGCCGATAGGCGCGCTTGATCGCGTCGGCGTCGGCCGAGCGGTCAAGCTCGAGGATCTTGTAGTAGTCCCGGTACTCCACGGTCAGCCGCCGTCTTCCCGGGGCGGCCCCGCCACCTGCACCTGCGCGGGTCGCAGCAGGAACCCGTCGGCCTGGTAGCCGGTACGGACCACGGCCACGATTTGCCCCTCGTCGATCTCGTCACTGGGCACGCAGGCTACTACCTCGTGCAATCGCGGGTCGAAGCGGCCCGTGGCCGGGACCGCCTCCAGCCCGGCCCGGCCAAGGGTTTCCAGCAGCTGGGCGCGGACCATTCCCACCCCAACGGCGAGCTGGTCGTCCGGATCGGCGGCCGCCTGCAGCGCCCGCTCCAGGTTGTCCAGCACCGGCAACAAGCCGGCGAGCAGGTCCTGCCGGGCGATCGCGACCGATTCCAGGCGGCGGCGCTCCGAGCGCCGCCGCAGGTTCTCCAGGTCCGCCTGCAACCGCAGGATCTGGTTCTGCTGCTCATCGGGCCCGCAGCCATCGGCGGGTTGTTCCGCCGACGGGCCGGGCGCGGACTCGGAGACCATGCTCACTTACCTTCGTCGTCGGCTGCCGAGAACTCCGCGTCGACGACGTCATCGGCGTCGGCGGGGTCGTCGGTAGCGCCGTCGGGGCCCGTCTGGCCGTTGGCTCCGGTCTGGTAGACGCGCTGGCCGATCTCCAGCTGGCGCTGGCTGAGTTCCTCGGTGTGCCGGCGCAGCTCGGCCAGGTCGGGCGCTTCCTGGTCAAGCAGCCCGCGCAGCTCGGCGACCTGGCTCTCGATCTCGCCCTTTTCCTCGTCTGAGAGCTGGTCGCTGTGCTCGTTGACCAACCGCTCGACCTGGTAGGCGGCGGCATCGGCCTGGTTGCGCAGATCGGCCAGCTCGCGTCGGTCGCGGTCCTCGCCGGCGTGCCGCTCGGCGTCCTGGACCAGGGCGTCGATCTGGTCCTTGTCCAGATTGGTGGACGCCGTGATCGTGATCTTCTGCTCCTTGCCGGTGCCGGTGTCCTTGGCCTTGACGTTCACGATCCCGTTCACGTCGATGTCGAAAGTCACCTCGATCTGCGGGACCCCGCGCGGGGCCGGCGGAATTCCCTCAAGCCGGAACCGGCCCAGGGTCATGTTGTCGGCGGCCATGGCGCGCTCGCCCTGCAGGATGTGGATATCCACCGCGGTCTGACCATCCTCGGCGGTGGAGAAGATCTCCGTTTTGGAAGTCGGGATGGTGGTGTTGCGCTCGATCAGGGTCGTCTTCACCGACCCCAGCGTCTCCAATCCCAGCGAAAGCGGGGTCACGTCCAGCAGGACCACGTCGCGAACCTCGCCGGTGATGATGCCGGCCTGGATTGCGGCCCCTACGGCCACGACCTCGTCGGGGTTGACCGATCGGTTGGGCTCCTTGCCGGTGAGCTCCTTGACCAGGTTCTGGACCGCCGGCATGCGCGTGGATCCGCCCACCATGACGATCTCATCGACCTGTTCGGGGGTGATCCCGGCGTCGCGCAGGACTTTGCGGAAGGGGTCCACCATGCGGCGGTTGAGATCGCCGACCAGCTCCTCGAAACGCGACCGGCGCAGGGTCACGGCGAGGTGCTTGGGACCGGTCTGATCGGCGGTAATGAACGGCAGGTTGATCTCGGTCTGAGGGGTCGTGGAGAGTTCGATCTTGGCTTTTTCGGCTGCTTCCACCAGGCGCTGCAGGGCCTGCGGATCAGAGCGCAGGTCAATCCCCTGATCGCGTTTGAATTCGTCGACAAGGTGGCCGACGATGCGCTGGTCGTAGTCGTCGCCGCCGAGGTGGGTGTCCCCGTTGGTGGCCTTGACTTCGAATACCCCGTCGCCGACTTCCAGGACCGACACGTCGAACGTCCCGCCGCCAAGGTCCCAGACCAGGATGGTCTCGGCGGATTTTTTCTCAAGTCCGTAGGCCAGCGAGGCCGCGGTCGGTTCGTTGATGATCCGCAGCACGTCCAGCCCGGCGATGGTGCCGGCGTTCTTGGTCGCCTGGCGCTGGCTGTCGTTGAAGTACGCCGGGACCGTGATCACGGCCTGCTTGACTTCCTCGCCCAGATACTCCTCGGCGTCGGCCTTGAGCTTCTGCAGGACCATCGCCGAGATCTCTTCGGGGGTAACGTCGCTGTTTAGCTGCGGGATCCGAATGCGGGCCTCATTCCCCTTCCCATCAACGATCTCGAACGAGACCTGTTCGCGCTCGGAGTCGACCTCGTCGTAGCGTCGCCCGACGAATCGCTTGGCCGAGTAAATCGTGTTGGCCGGATTAAGGACGCTCTGGCGACGGGCCAGTTGCCCGACGAGGCGTTCGCCGTTCTTGGAGTAGGCCACCACCGACGGCGTGGTCCGGGCCCCCTCCACGTTGGTGATCACGGTCGGTTGCCCGGCTTCCATGAACGCCACCACCGAGTTGGTGGTGCCCAGGTCAATTCCGACAACTTTTGCCATTTGCTAGGTGCCTTTCGGGCGGGTCCCCAGGGTCGTGGCCCGGGGGACAGGGTTGGTACTTTGGTCTGTGGGTGCGGCGATCCGATTACGGTGGCGAACTCAATGCCGCCGCC
>CAYXKQ010000016.1:9657-16719 GCA_964465715.1 uncultured Chloroflexota bacterium | reverse complement strand
GCCCGGCACCCTGCACATTCCGGGAAAAACGACCGGGTTCATCCGCCAGTACTTCCAGGCCGCGGTCATGGAGTACCACCCCAACGATCCTGGTGATCCGATAAAGCTGGGGCTGCTCGGCGATGACCTGCGCAACCGCCAGTTCCCCAACGCCGCCTACGCCAACATTCCCGCTTTCCAGGCCGCCGAAGAGTTCGTCGACGGGTCGTTCTACGAACCGCCGGCGGTCGGGACGTTCCGGCAGACCCAGGCTGCGACTCCCCCGGTCGGCTAGCCGCTAACCCACTGCAGCGGGCGGTTCAGCACCGCGCCCGGATCGGCGGCGTCGCGCAATCGCTGGAACACGGCCAGGGTGTCGGCGTCAAATGCCACCTCAAGATGGTCGCGCTTGACCCGACCCAGCCCGTGCTCGCCGGAGAGCACCCCGCCCAGCCCGATGCTGATTTCGGCGATCCGGCCCAGGGCGGTGGCCGCCCGGGTACGCTGGGCCTCGTTCAGCGGGTCGTAGAGGATGTTGGGATGCAGGGTGCCGTCGCCGATATGGCCGAACAGGGCGATCGGCAGATCCAGTTCGGCCGCGATCTGCTTGATCCGCGCCACCGCATCGGGCAGGCGGGTGCGGGGCAGGCAGATGTCCTCGCCGATCTTGCCCGGACGCACCCGGGCCAGCGAAGAGGTGATCGCATGCCGGGCCTCCCAGTAGGCCCGCTCGCGGGCGCCGGAAACCAATTCGGCTTGGACTCCCCCGGTGCCCTGCAGCGCATCGAGCGCTGATTCAACCTGGCGCTGCGGGCGCGACCCCCGGCCCACGAATTCGATCAGCAGGTAGGCCCCAACCGACAGATCGAGTCCGCGGTCGCGGGCGGCCTGGACGGCGCTGACCGCCACATCGTCCATGAATTCGATCCGGGCCGGAGAGAAACCTCGTTCCAGGAGGGCGATCGTGGCCCGCGCCGCGGCGCTGGCGTCATCGCAGCGGGCCACCAGGCTGCGCCTGCGGGGCGGGGCGGGGAGCAGGGCCAGATCAACCGCGGTGATCAGACCCAGGGTTCCCTCGGACCCAATCAGCAGATCGACCATTCCCTCGTCGTGGCCGCCGCGGGCGGCGCGGCGGATCTGGCCACTCGCGGTCGCGTATTCAAGCCCGAGGACGTGGTGACGGATCACCCCGTAGGCCAGGCCCAGTGCCCCGCCGGCGTTGGTGGCGACGTTCCCGCCGATCACTGAAATTGCCCGCGCCCCCGGGTCCGGGGCCAGGAAGAGCCCGAACTCGGCCGCCGCCGCGTCGATCTGGGCGGTCTTCACCCCCGCGCCGCAGCGAACGCTTAGAGCCTCAGGGTCGACCCGCAGCGGCTGATCGATCAGCTCGGTACAGACCACGATCGACCCGTCCAGCGGGGTCGCGCCGGCCGCCAGCGAGGTGCCCCCGCCGCGCGCGGTCACCGCCAGCCCGAGCGTACCGGCCAGGGCGAGGGCGGACGCCGCCTCCGCCGCGGTTCCAGGGAAAACCGCCAGCGCGGGGTGACCGCGGTAGCCGACGGTGGCGTCGATGCCGTAGGCAGCCAGCGAAGACGGGTCGGAATGCACCCGCCGGAGTCCGACGATTTCAGCGAACCGGGCCCTCAGGTCGCTGATCGAGGCCTGCTGCACTACCTGGTACCCCCTAGGCGATTCGAACGCCTGCACCCGGCTCCGGAGGCCGGTGCTCTATCCACTGAGCTAAGGGGGCGGGCTAGCCAAAGAGTATGCGATATGGAATTCGGCGAATGCCCCGACCGCGGCGCCAGGGCGGAAAATTGCCCGCCGGAGACGGCCGTCAGGCAGCTAAGGGTGGAGCCGAATTGAACCGGGGATTTTTTTGGCATCGGACTGGCTTGGACCCGGATTGTACGGCCTTGGCGATCCAGCTTGAGAGCTGTGGAATAACGCTACCCGAAGTCGGCGAAAAGGTGAGCGAGGCGATGCTCTTCGGCGTCGGCGGCGGAATCGGCTGCGGCGTGTTTCAATTCGTCTACGAGAAGAACGATTTTTCGTCCTTTTACCTTGCCGGGCGCTGCCACTGGGATGATTCGCTGGCCTGGTACCGGGGGGTGGCCGAACGGCTGGGCCTTGAGTGCGAGGTCTTTGAGTCCGGCGGGAAAAGGGCCGCCGCCAAGACCCTCGGCAATTGGCTGGAACGCGGCCGCCCGGTCATCGCCTGGGTGGATGCCGGGACTCTGCCGTATCGCGGCCTGGGCGGCTTTCTGGAGGGCGGTGGGTACCACACCCTGTCGGTCTACGGGGAGGCGGACGGACAGTACTGGCTGGGCGATCTGGCCCCGGATCCGATCGGCGTCGAGGCCGGGACGCTGGCCGACGCCAGGGCGCGGATCCGCAAGCACCGCAACCGCCTGCTGCAGATAACGCCCGGGGAGGTCAAAGCCTCCCTCCCGGACCTTGTGTGGGGCGGCCTGGAGTACGGTTGGCGGGCGCTCCAGGACCCGCGGGTGGCCGGATTCTCGCTGGCCGCTCTGGAAACCTGGGGCCAGCGGCTGGCCGGTTCCGGCGGCAAGCACGCCTGGTCCAACGCATTCCCGACCGGCCACCGCCTGCTCGCCGGACTCTCGTCGATCACGCGCTTTGTTGAGAGTTTTGACGGCGACGGATGCCTGCACCGCCGCCTGATGGCCCGCTTCCTGCGCGAGGCCGGCGATCGGCTGGGCGAGCAGGATCTGGTGGAGCTGGCCGGCGATTACGACGCGCTGGCGGACTCCTGGCAGGCCCTGGCCCGGGCGGCGCTCCCGGACGAGGTCGCCCCGCTGGCCGAGCTCAGGGAAGGATTGGTTGCCGCGCGCCAAGGGTATCTCGATTCCGGTCCTGACGCTCGCGACCAGAATGTGGCGGCGGTCGCCGCGATCGAGAAGCTCGGCGCCGACCTCAAGGGCGGGGCGCCCTTTCCGATCGCCGAATCCGAGGTCCCCGGTTTCCTGGCCTCGCTCTCGGAATCGGTCCTGCAGATCGCCGCCGCCGAAAATGCGGCCCAGGCAAGGATCGGGTCCTTGCTGTCGGGCCGCGGGCGCATGTGATCAAAATCGGTGGTGCCGCGCTCGCCAGCAGCCAAAGGGACGAGCCAGTTGCCTGAGAAGAACCCAACGATTGCGATTACCGGCGGCGCCGGGCGGATCGGTCGCCTGGTCGCGGCCGACCTGCGCGCCTGGGGAGCCCAGCTGAAGATCCTGGACCTGCCGCAGGCCAATTTCGAGGGCCTGTCCGGCCAGGCCGGCATCGAGGTGTTCCCCGGCGACATCACCGACTCCGAATACGTGGCCGCCGCCTTCGCCGACTGCGACGTGGTGGTTCACCTGGCGGCGGTACTGCCGCCGGTCGCCGACGAGAACGAAGCACTGGCCCGGAAAGTAAACGTCGGTGGAACCGCCAGCGTGCTGGGGGCGATGGCGGCGAGCTGCCCGGGCGCGCGCCTGGTGTTTTCCTCCTCGGTCGTGGTCTACGGGAACACCCAGGCCGGTGAGCCACCGGTTACCTGCGACCGCGAGTTGGCCGGGGTGGGCAGTTACGCCCGCTCCAAGGTCGCCAGCGAGGCCCTGATCGCCGAATCGGGAATCCCGGTGACGATCCTGCGGGTCTCGGGAGTGGCGGTGGCCGAGGCGCTGATGCCGCCGCAACCATGGCCTTTCACCGCCGATCAGCGCATGGAGTTCGTGCTGTTGGAAGACGCGGCCGGCCCGCTGGCCCAGGCCGCCAAGGACCCCTCTACCGTCGGCCGTACCTACAACGTCGCCGGCGGTGAAAGCTGGCGCATGCTGGGGAGCGGTTACTCGGCCGATTACTACGGGCTGCTGATGATGGCCCCGGAGGAGGCCGGGTTTCTGGAGGAATCGCGTGCGTTCGATTACTACGACACCACCGATACGGTCGCCGACCTGGGTTTTGCACCGACGCCGTACGGCCAGTACCTTGAGCGCACCGGCGCCGCGATCCGGGAGATGTTCGGGATCTGAATCCGGGCCGCTGCCGACGGCCGGAGCGCGCCGGGCCTAAACTTGGCCCTGTTCGAATTCTTCAGGCGACCTCAAAGGTCGCGCGCACCGGCGAAGGAGGGCCCGCATTGCTTGGCAGGTTAATCGTTGCGCTGTTTACCCTGGTCGGCATGGTTGTGGTTGGCCTGTTGGCGATCGCCGTGGGCCTGTTCGTCTACGACGAGTACCGCCGCAAACTGGATGCCGACGAGGAACCGGGCGAGCCGGTAGCGGGTCCGCCGACAGAGCCCGAACCGGAATCGGTATAGGTCCGGTCCGGGTGGATCGGATCGCCCGACCCCGGAGGTAGCCAAACGGGACGCGGTCCCGAGCGAGCGCTGCGCTGGCTGCTGCTACCGCTCGCGGTGTGCCTTTTCCTCCTGATCCCCATCGACCGCAAGCTGCGCGGGATGGAGTTGGTGGCCCTCAACGCCACCTCGGGCAACGTTGCATTGGTGACCCGCCATGCACCGGCTCCGCAGCTCAAGGTCGAAAGCCTGCGGGTCGCGGGGACCGAGCTTCCTGTCAGCGTGTGGGGATCGGGACGCTGGCTGGCCGGTCCGCGCCTGGTGCTGGCCAACGGGGTAGTCCGCGACGGTCGCAATTACGGCCCGCTGGTGGTGCTGGCCCAGTCGCTGGCGCGGGTCGGGTTCGAAGTCGCGGTACCGGAACTGTTCGCCTACCGCGAATTGCGCCTACACGCCCGCGACGTGGGAGTGATGGAAGCCGCCATCGGCGGGCCTGAGCCGGCCGACGCGGTGGTGGGAATATCGGTGGGCGGATCGCTGGGCATGATCGCCGCCAGCCGCAGCAGCGACCCGCCCCCGGTGGTGGCGATAGGCCCCTACGGCGAATTGCAGCAGCTTCTTGCAGCGGTGCTGACCGGTCAGTTCGAGCACCGCGGCCAGCCCGTCGGCTACCAGCCCGCCGGTTTTGTCGGCCAGGTCGTGCGCGACACGGTGCTGGCCCATCTGAGCCCCGCCGATGCGGTTCGCCTCAAACCCGTTTTCAACGATCCGGGATCGGCCGGCCCGGATTTGGCGCAACACTTGAGCAGTGGCGGAAGGGCGGTGCTGGAACTGTTCCGGGTCACCGACCACCGCCAGGTGCCGTTGGCCGTCGCCGGCCTGCCGCCACGGCTGCGGGTGCTGTTGTCGGAACTGTCGCCGACCTTCTGGGTCAGGGGCGGGACCGGCCGCGCGGTGGTATTCCATTTCAGCGGCGATCCCTACTTCCCGCATCAGGGCTCGCAGCTCCTGATCGAGCAGTTCGGGCCGCGCGGACAGCTATTCGATTCCGGGCTGATCGATCACGGCGAACTGGTGCTGCCGGCGGTCACGCCGCACAGCCTGGGTGAGCACTACCTGCCGGAAACGGTGCGATTTCTCGGGTTCGTGGATGCGGCGCTGGAGGCTACCGGCTTCTGAGCTTGGCCAGCCGCCGTCAACCGGCGGTGATAACCGCCGAAGCCGCTGCCGCCGCCGCTCCGGGCCGGATCTGAATCCCGCGCTCTGCGAGGAGCACTTCGAAGGCATTCAGAACGTGGTAGACGTTCTTGGGATCGGATCCATAACCCATGAGCCCGATCCGCCAGACCTTGCCGGCCCAATCGCCCAGCCCTCCGCCGATTTCGGTATTGAAGCGTTCGAGCAGTTCGGCCCGGAACTCGGCGTCGGCCACCCCGTCGGGAATCCCGACCGGGGTCAGCATGCCCAGGCGCCGGCCCTCGAGGCTGGCGATCTCCAGGCCCATGGCCTCGAAACCGGCGCGCAGCGCCGCGCCGTTGCGCTCGTGGCGGCGGGCGCGTTCGGCGATCCCTTCGGCCACGATCAGTTCCAGGGCGCGTTTTAACCCGACGATCACCGGCGAAGAAGTGGTGTGGTGATAGGGGATTTCGCCGGCCCAGTAGGCGGCGATGTCCAGGGCCGAAAGGTACCAGGAACCGACCGGCGTGCGGCGGGCCTTGATCGCCTCCACCGCCTGGGGCGAAAACGTTATCGGAGCCGTGCCGGGCGGGGTGCCGATGCACTTCTGGCTTCCGGCGTAGGCCACGTCCACGCCCCATTCGTCGGTCTTCACCTCGGCACCGCCGAGCAGGGTGACCATGTCGGCGACCAGCAGCGCGCCGCGGGCATGGCACGCCTCGGCGATGTCGGCCAGCGGCTGGCGCAGCCCGGCCGAGGTCTCGGCCGCGACCACGAATACGGCCTTGGCGCCGGGATTGGCGTCCAGCGCCTCGATGACGTCATCGGTCTCCACCGGACGGCCGAATCCGGACGTGGCGACCACCGTGCTGGCCCCCATCCGCTCACAGATCTCCTGGGCCTTGATCCCGAAGAACCCGCTGATGCCGACGATTACGGTATCGTCGGGCTCGATGATGTTGATCAGCGCCGTCTCCATTCCCGAAAACCCGGTCCCGGATACGGCGAAGGTGACCTGGTTGGCGGTGCCGAACACCTCCCGCAGGAGACCTGCGGTCTCGCGCAGGGTCCGGGCGAACACCGGGTCGACGTGGGAGATCACCGGTTCGCCCATGGCGGCGGTGATTCGCGGGTCGACCGGTGAGGGTCCGGGACCCAGCAGGAGGCGGGCGGGATTGTCGACCATGGGGCGGCTCGTGCTCGTTGGGGAAGGGTTCGGCTCGCGGCTAATATCAACCATACTGCCGCAGATGCGCCGGCCGCAGCGCCGATCCCGACGCCTGCGCTTCCGGACCCCCGACCGCTCGAGGTATGGCTATGCCCGTTTCACTCGTAGCCGGGGGCGCCGGACTGATCGGATCGCAGCTCTGCCGGCGGTTGCTCGGCAGTGGCCACCAGGTCATTTGCGCCGACAACCTGGCCACCGCCACGCGCGCCAATCTCGACGCGCTCGGTGCCGAAGCCGGTTTCACCCACGTTGCCTGCGACGTTACCGGGGAGCTCGAGTTCGGGCCGCTTGACAACGTCTTTCACCTTGCCTCGCCGGCCAGCCCGCGGCACTTTACGCAGATGCCGGAAGCGATCATCGCCGCCAATTCCCGCGGAACGGCCAACCTGATCGG
>CAYXKQ010000016.1:6196-9557 GCA_964465715.1 uncultured Chloroflexota bacterium | reverse complement strand
GCCAGACCCGCAGCTGGTGCTTTGTCTCCGACCTGGCCGAGGGAATCGCGCGGGCGATGGAGCGGCCCGGGACCTGCGGCCGCGTCTACAACCTGGGCAATCCCGACGAGCGGTCGATTCTGGACCTGGCCCATGCCGTGCAGGCGGCCGCCGGGTCGGCCTCCCCGCTGGAATTCCTGCCCATGCCGCCGGACGATCCGGTGCGCCGCTGCCCCGACATATCGCGGGCCCGGACCGAACTCGGCTGGCAGCCCCGGGTGGGGCTCGAGGACGGCCTGCGCAAGACCCTGGCCTGGTACCGCCAAGAGTTCACGTGAACCTTGGCGCGGTGCTGCGCAAGCAGCTGCGCTGGGCCTGGGGCAGCGGCAGCGGCGGGACCGCCTTTCTGCTGATGGCCTCGGTGGCCAACGGCCTGCAGTTCATCTACCAGGTCTCGATGGCGCGCCTGCTCCAGCCGGACCAGTACACCCAACTGCTGGCGCTGGTCTCGTTCGTGACGATTCTTCTCTTCCCCGGACACGCCTTCCAGTCGGCGGTCGCGGTCGGCGCCGGGGCCCTGGCGGCGGCCCGCCAGCGCGCGGCAGTCTGGTCTTTCGCCCTGCGCGCCAACGCGGTCGGCGCCGGGACCGCCCTGGCGGTGAGCATCCTGCTGGCCCTGCTGTCAGAGCAGCTGCGCGAGGTATTTGGGTTCGAGAGCAACTGGGTGCTGGTCCCGCTGCTCTGCATCCTGCCGCTGTCGCTGGTGCTGGCGACCGCGCGCGGGGCGGTGCAGGGAATGGCCCGGTTCATCGCCCTGGGGGTCAACCTGCTGGTGGACGCCAGCGCGCGGGTCCTTCTGGCGATCGGGCTGGTGGTCGCCGGGTTCGGCCTGACCGGGGCGCTTTCGGGGTTTTCGCTGGGCATCGTGGCCGGGATCGGGCTGGGGATCTGGGTCCTGCGGCCGCGCGGGGACAACCCGGTCCCGGGCAATGCCAACCTCGGGGCGCTGCTGCTTACCCAGCTGGGCACCGTCCCGGCCACGTTCGCGATATTCGGAGCCCAGTCGGTGGACGTGATCATCGCCAACTGGCGTTTCCCCGGGACCGATCTGGAGCCGTTCGTGGCGGCGGCGTTCGCGGGCCGGATCAGCTTCTACGGGTGCTTCACGGTCGGCCAACTGCTGCTGCCGCGTTTCCGCGACATGTTCGGAGAGGGGCGGCTGGACCGGCGCCTGCTGCTGCGCGGCTCGCTGGCGGCGGCGGCGATCGCCGCCGGACCGCTGCTGGCGGCACTGGTCGCGCCCGGTTTTCTGCATCTGGCGCTGGTGGGGCCCAACTACGCCGCCGACGCCGGGCTGCTGCAGGTCTACCTGGGCGGGGCGACCCTGCTTTCTATCGCCCTCTACCTGGTCTACTTGCTGATCGCCGCCGGGGTGCGCTGGATCGCCTGGGTGCTGGTGCCGGCGGCCGGCCTGCAGACCGCCGGCTATCTTTTCGTGGCCGGGTCGGCTTACGATTTGGCAGTCATCCTGCTGGCATCGGCCGGGCTGATGTGCATCGCCTGCGTGATCGCCACGACCGCTCTCCTGCGGGAGCGGGCGGCGCCAGCGGCGAATATGCGAGCCTGAAGGAACAGGGACCGAGATTGCCCAAAGCGCTGATTACCGGGATAAATGGCCAGGACGGCTCCTACCTGGCCGAATTCCTGCTGTCGAAGGGGTACGCGGTCGTCGGAATGCTGCGCCGCGCCAGCAGCGACCGCCTGGAGAGGATCGCTCATCTGTCCGATCGGATCCAGCTCGTTTACGGTGACCTGACCGACGGCGGGTCGCTGGTCCGGGTCCTTTCCGACCACCGCCCCGACGAGGTCTACAACCTGGGGGCGGCCTCGTTCGTGCAGGCCTCCTGGTCGCAGCCCGAGCTGACCGCGCAGGTGACCGGGCTGGGACCGCTGCGGATGCTGGAGGCGATCATGACGGTCGACGACTCAATCCGCTTCTACCAGGCCAGCTCCTCGGAGATGTTCGGCCAGGTTTCAGAATCCCCGCAGAACGAATTAACCCCGTTTCACCCGCGCAGCCCCTACGGGGTGGCCAAGGCCTACGGCCACTGGATCACCGTCAATTACCGCGAGAGTCATTCGCTGCACGCTTCCTGCGGGATCCTCTTCAACCATGAATCCCCGCGCCGCGGGCTGGAGTTCGTCACCCGCAAGGTCACGGATGCGGTGGCGCGGATAAAGCTCGGTCTTGTCCGGGAAATTGGACTCGGCGATCTTTCCCCGCGCCGCGACTGGGGATTTGCCGGCGACTACGTCGAGGCGATGTGGCTGATGCTGCAGCAGGACGAGCCGGACGACTACGTGGTCGGGACCGGTCGCACCCACACCGTCGAGCACATGGTGGCGACGGCCTTTTCGGAAGCCGGGCTCAACTGGCGCGAACACGTGCGCGCCGATCCGGCGATGCGGCGCCCGGCCGAGGTGATGCTGCTGTGCGGGAACCCGGCCAAGGCGGGCGAGCGGTTGGGCTGGCGACCACGGGTGGAGTTTGAGGAACTGATCGCGATGATGGTGCGGTCCGACCTGCAGAGGGTGGCCGAGAAGGCCGGTTGACCGGCCGATCCTACCCGGGCAGGAACTCCTTAACCGAGACCGCGCGGCGGCGGTGCCCAGCGGCGCGGGCGGCGAACATCAGCGCCACGCTCTTAAGGTTCTCGGCGAACGTGCACTCGGGTTCGATGTCGTGCTCGAGCCAGTCGAGGAATTGCCCGAGCGCCCGGGCGTGCCCATGGCGCGGATGTTCGGTGACCGATATCTGTTCTTCGATGGAGCCGCCGCGGGTGACGACGATGCTGTCGCCGTCGGCGCTGGCGATCGCCCCGTCCTCGCATTCGGCCCGGTAGTACTCCCCGTACCAGCCGTTGGGTTCGCCGGCCGAGAGCAGGTTGGCCTCGTAGCCGGCGCGGGTGTCGTTGTCGAATTCGACCACGTAGAGTCCGGCGGCCAGGCCCTTGAATGACGACCACGGCGGGTTGAAGGCGCTGCCGAAGATCTGCCGCGGGTCGCCGCCGGTCAGGTTGCGGAGCATGTCGAGGTGGTGGATCGAACCATCCAGGACCATCGGATCGTCCATCTCGTGGCGGAACGGATTGGGACCGCCCCAGGAACCGTACGCGCGGTAGTCGTCGGCAAATCGCGCCTGCAGGTACTGCAAGCGCCCCACCCGGCCTGTGCGCAGCAGGTCGCGGAAGGCGAGCATTCGCTTGGTGTAGCGGTAGTTCTGCACCACCTGGCAGCGGATCCCCGATTCGGCCACTGCCCTGGCCATCGGCGCGAGCTGGTCAAACTCGGAGGTTATCGGCTTTTCCATCAGGACCGGCAA
>CAYXKQ010000016.1:0-6096 GCA_964465715.1 uncultured Chloroflexota bacterium | reverse complement strand
GGCATAGACGTTGCCCATCCCGCCGGCCCCGATCAGGAGCGCTGATTTCATGGTGCCGGGGTAGCTAGGCCCCCATCCAGCCGCCGTCGACCGGAATGATGTGGCCAGTGACGTATTCGGATGCCGGCGAGGATAGAAACACCGCCGTGCCGCCCAGATCGTCGGGTTCGCCCCAGCGACGCATCGGCACCCTGGAGAGGACCCAGGACGAGAACTCGTCCTGGTGATAGCGGGCCTCGGTCATCGCGGTGCGGATGTAGCCAGGGGCGATCGCGTTGACCCGGATGGGGGTCTCGGCCAACTCGGTGGCGATTGCCTTGGTCATCTGGGCCACCCCGCCCTTGGAGGCCCCGTACATCGAGTTGCCGGTCATCCCAATGAAGCTGGTCAACGAAGCCGTATTGATGATGCGCCCGTAGCCGCCGGCCAGCATCGGCTCGATCGCAAATTTCATGGCAAAGAACGCCGCCCGCAGGTTCACGCCGTGTACTGCGTCCCAGTCGTCGGGAGTGGCCTCGGCGATCGGCAGACGGCGGTTGGTGCCGGCGTTGTTGAAAAAGATGTCGAATCGGCCCAGCTCCGCGGTCGGCACCTGCATGAGGGACCGGACCTGGTCAAGATCGGAGACGTCGGTTGGCGCCACCACCACCCGGCGGCCCAGCGCACGGATGTCGTCGGCGACCGATTCGAGCTGCTCTTCGGACCTGGCCGCCAGCACCACGTCGGCGCCGGCGTTGGCGACCGCCCTGGCAAATCCGCCCCCGATGCCGCGGCCGCCGCCGGTGACGAGCGCCACCTTGCCGGTCAAATCAAAGGGATTCCCACGTTCCCAAGCCATGGCCGGGGAGCCTTAGGTGAGCGGGGAGTAGTCGGTCGGGCGCATCAGGCGGTTCTCGACCCAGGACACGAATTGCCCGTCGGCTTCGGTCTCGGCCTTCACCCGTTGCCATTCGGAATCGGTAACGAAAGCCCCCCACTTGACCTCGCGATCGGCCATGTCATCGAAGCGGATGATGTAGGTCAGCCGCTGATTGTTGCCGACCAGCTCTTCCCAGAACCCAACCACCTCGATGCCCAGGCGCTCCCATATCCCAAGGGTGTGATTGCGGAATCGGGAATGTAGCTTGTACATTAATCCCGGTTCGGTGTAGTACTCGCGAAGTTCGTAGAGCATTGGACCCCCCGCTTCAGACCTCAATAAATCGTAAGCCGCGCCGCCGTAATCTGTCCGGCAGTCGGCGAGTCGACAACCACCCAAACACTTGAGCCAAAACAATTTGCAACGATCCGTACCCGATAACCCACACAGCCGCCGCAAGGTCGGCCAGGTGCGCGAATTCATCGCCGCGCGCCTGGCCGGCGAGCCGAGTTTTCACGGCGCGGTCGTAACCGACTCGGTCGCCCACGGGGACGCCCGTGCCGATTCCGACGTGGATATGTTCCTGATATTTCGGCCGTTGGACCTTGCGGTCGTGCCGGGGGATTTCGTCTGGTCGCCGCGGCTGGAGAGTTATTTCGGGCGCTCCGAGCAATTGCCCCGGGACCCCGATCTGCTGCACGTTGACGCCCAGCGGGTGGACCTGGACCGCCTGGCGGCGGGCGAAGCGTCCGAACTCGAGCGCCACCTGCTGGCCGGCGGCCTGCTGGTCTGGGACCGCGACCACGCTTGCGCGCCGGTCCTGGAAGAGGTCTCCAGGTACCCCGACCGGCTGCGCCGCGAGCGCCTGATCGATCTCTACTACCAGGTCAATTACCACCTGCGCCCGGCCAAGGCGCTGGCCTGGTTCGAGCGCGGCGACGGTTGCCTGGCGCACGCCCACTTCGACGCCGGGGTCAACTACTTCGTCAGGTTCATGTTTGCCTGGCACGGGGCCTGGCTTACCTGGCCCAACAAGCGCGTGCAGTACCTGCGCGGCCGCCCCGACCCGGTTGGCGGCTTCGAGGACTGCCTGGAGCAGATCATGCTGGCGCGGGACTTTGGCAGGCCCGAACTTGAGCGGCGGATTGGTGCCCTGGCTGGCTACATGGACAGGATGGAATCGCTCCTGCAGAAAGAGCAGATCCTCCCGGCGGAGGCGCCGCTGGACTTTGCCTACGGACGATCCCACCCCGAAATCGGCCTCCGCCATAACATGGCGGAATGGCGCCGCGCGAACGCGCAGCGTTTGCGCAAGAATCAGGCGAACCAAAAACCGGAACAATAGACCAGTCGGGATGAGCCCGGATGAGCGATCGGTCGCGCCGCAAATACGTGATCGTCATTGGCTGCGGGCGCGTCGGCGCCCAGTTGGCGAACCTGCTGGACGCGGCCGGCGACGCCGTCGTGATCGTGGACCGCTCGGCGGACTCGTTCAAACGCCTTTCGCCCGAATTCGGCGGATCCACGATGGTCGGTGATGCCAAGAACGGCAAGCTCCTGGAGCGCGCCGGGATCAGGAGCGCCGACGCGCTGGTGACCGCCACCCAGGGCGACAACACCAACATCATGATCGCCCAGATCGCCCAGCGCGTGTACAAGGTCAAGCAGGTGGTGGCGCGCTGCTACGATCCGGTGCGCTCGGACGCCTACGCCGCGCTAGGCCTGCGCACGGTCTGCCCGACCCGCGTCGGTGCGCAGATGCTGCGCGATGCGCTGCAGGACTCGGGCTAGCGCATTGTTCATCATCGTCTGCGGCGGAGGGACGGTGGGCTACCACCTGGCCGAGGAGCTGCTGGACCGGGGCAACGAGGTTGTGGTGCTGGAGAAAGACCCCGCTCGCGCGCGCGAGCTGCACGCCGAACTCGGCGGCATGGTCCTGGCCCACGATGCCTGCGAGGGGCGCTGGCTGCAGGAAGCCGGAGTCAAGCGTGCCCAGCTGGTGTGCGCGATGACCGGTCACGACGAGGACAACCTGATCATCGCCCAGCTGGCGATGATGCTTGCCGGCGAGAAATGCCGCATCATCGCAAGGGTCAATGATCCCGAAAATGCGGCCGTATTTCGGACCCTGGGGGTAACCGAAATGGTCAGCGCGACCGACCTCGTGCTCTCGATGATCGAACGCGACGTGAGCACCGGAGGCGGGGTGGTTCATCTGATGCGCCTGCAGGAATGCGGACACGAGCTGGTCGAGTTCCGTTTCGCGCCCGAATCGCGTGCGCTGAGCCGCCCGCTGCGCGAGCTGAAGCTCGCCGATCACGGCTGCAGCGTTTGTGCCATCATCCGCGACGGGAGGATCATCCCGTTGGAACCAGACCTGGAATTGGACGTGGGCGACGAGATGGTCGCCCTGGTCCAGATCGAGCGATTCGACGAGGTTCGCCAGTATCTGATCGATCCCGAATTTAAGGTAGAGATCTCCTAGCCGCGGATCCCGCTGGCGGTCTGCCGCCGCGCCCACGCGATAGTCCTCTCCAGCCCGTCGCCGAGCGGGATGCTGGGAGACCAGCCCAGATCCTGGGCCGCGGCGCTGCAGTCTAAGGCCATGTACCCGACTTCCCCGGGAGAAAGCTCGACCAGTTCCGGTTCGATGTCCGATCCCAGGCGGCTGCTGATTTCGTCGAATATCTGCCGGACCGAAGTCTGCTGGCCGGACCCGATGTTGTACGGTCGCGGTGCTCCGCGCTCGGCCGCCAGCAGAATTGCGGAAACCACGTCGTCGACGTATACGTAGTCGCGCGTCGGCAGCCCCTTCCCGCGCAGCTGCGGTACCTGGCCGGCTAGCAACCGGTCCAGAAAGATCGTGACGACTCCGACCTCGGAACTGGTGTCCTGGCCGGGGCCGTAGATGTTGCCCGGGCGCACGATCGAATACGAGAGACCGCGCGTGCGCCCCAGCAGGCCCAGGTACAGTTCGGCGCAGTATTTGGACATCCCGTAGGGGGAAACCGGCGCCGGCGGATAGTCCTCGCCGACCGGCAGCCGGTCGGCCGCCGGGTCGCCGTACATGGCCCCGCCGGTGGAGACGAACACGAATCGCTCGGCCCGGACCGAGAGCGCCGCCAGCGCGGTCGTCAGGGTGCCGGCGGCGTTAACGTCCAGGTCAAACGCCGGCTCCTGGTGGGCGCGGCGTGGGTCGGCCTGGGCGGCCAGGTGATATACCGCCTGCGGTCGGAACCTGGCCGAGATGTCGAACATCGCCGCCTTGTCGCGCACGTCGGCCCGCACGTGATCGACCGTGGCTGCCGGCGGGCCGGGCGCCGTGTCGGCCACCAGTACCTTGTCGCCGCGGGCGGTGAGGGCGGCCACCAGGTGGCGACCCAGAAAACCGGCCCCGCCGGTCACCAGGCTGCGGCTCATCCGGTTGGCCTTCCTGACCGGCGCGTCCGAATCGCGGCGCCGGTCATCGGTGCAAGCGGATCCAGATCAAGCGACCGTGGCGGTGTGCTCGCGCCGCACCAGCTCCATGTCGATCTCGTAACCCAGGCCGGGCCCGGTGGGCGCGTGCACGACGCCGCCGGTCATGTCGATGTCCTCCACCAGCCCGTACATGTTGGCGCCGGTGCAGGGGAAGAACTCGAAGAATTCGCAGTTCTGCACCGCCATCGTCACGTGCAGGTTGGCCACGTTGTTGAGCGAGTTGCCGCCGTGGTGAATCTCGCACTTCATGTTGAAGCCCTCGGCCAGGTTGCACTGCCTCAGCAGCGGCGTGATCCCGGCGGTAACCGCCACGTCGCCGCGCAGGTAGTCGGTGGCGTACTGGGTGATCCAGTTGGCCATGCCGTAGAAACGCCCCGGCGCCGATTCGGTGCTCATGATCGGGATGTCGAGCTTCTGGTGGAGCTTTACGTAGCTGTAGATGTCCTCTTCGACCAGCGGGTCCTCGTACCAGTAGAAGTCGAGTTCCTCGATCGCCCGGCCCACCCGCAGGGCGTCTTCGTACTGGTACGCCCACATCGAATCGAGCATGAGGAGCATATCCCCGCCGACCGCGTCGCGCACCGCCTCGCAGAGCCGGATGTCGGCGGCCGGCCGGCCGTGCGGATGAAGCTTGTGCGCGGTCCAGCCCTGCTCCTTGAACCGGAGCGCCTCTTCGATGTACTCGGCCTCGGATTCCCAGTGGGCGGTTGAGGAATACACCGGCACCGAATGGCGGCAGGTTCCCAGCAGGCGGTGGATCGGCTGGTTCGCGATCTTGCCGTTGATGTCCCAGAGGCAGACATCGATTGCCCCGATCGCCTGGACCGAGGTTTTACGGTTCTGCTTCCACATCTCCCACCAGATCGCGCCGATGTCCTGGGGGTCGCGTCCCAGCAGCAGGGGTTTTAGGAACTTGACGAGCCCCTTGGCGTAGTGGTCGGCGCCCACGTGCAGGCTGCCGAGGAAGGCATTGCCGGTCACCCCGCCGTCCGTTTCCACGCTGACCAGGCCGAGCTGGCTCTCTGAGAACTGGGTCCCGACGCCGGTTTGCCAGGGTTCGGTAGGCCAGGTGAAGAGGTCGACCTTGACGTCAGTGATTCTCAATTGATTGCTCCTGTCGGCCCATCCCGGTCGAGCGATCACACGGCCTGGGAACCGCGTCCGCCCGCCTCCGATCGCCGGGAACATTTTGCGACGCTTTGGCCGCCGGATCGCCAAACCCCGGTCCGGGTTCCCTTCGCACATCGCCGGATCTATGGGTCGGTGGTCCGGCTCCCTTGCGCGTAGAGGAAGAATTCGGCCGTGCGCCGAACCTCAAAGTCCCAGCCGATACCGGCCAGGCGCTGCCGCAGCCATCCGGGGTCGAAGTAGCGCTTGACGATCTGGAAGCGTCGTCCGTCGTTTAATTCGCGCGGCTCGGTCTCCGTCTGCTCGGCCGGACCACCCGCGCGGCTGGAGCCCGAGGGGTCGGCCGAATCGACGAAGAAGACCCGCCCGCCCGGCAGCAGGGCGCGGTCGACCTGTTCCCAGAAACCCTCGAAGCGCACCTCGGGTACGTGCGAGAGCCAGAAACCGAAGAACACCGCGTGATAGAGGCGCACCGGCCGCCATTCCCATATGTCCGAGTGCAGGCATTCCAGCTTCGCCGCCGAACGCGGGTCGGCCTCCACGCGGGCCCGGCAGCGATCGAGCATTTCGCTCGAGGCGTCGATGACCGTGATCTGCTCGGCTTTGGCGGCCAGCTGCGGGGTCCACCA
>CAYXKQ010000015.1:0-18071 GCA_964465715.1 uncultured Chloroflexota bacterium | reverse complement strand
CCTGACGTTGTAGTTGGTGCCGCGGTCTTCGGGATAGATCTGCGAAGTGTTGCAGATGTAGAGTCCGCCGAGATCGGTGGCGAACGGCGGTAGCTGGCGTTGATAGCCGGCGGTGATCACCGGTTGGGCTACTCTGTCTGCGGACAGCCAGAGGTCCTTCACCTGCCCGATCGCAAACCCTGGAAACACGCGCCTGATCGCCGGCGCATAGGTCGCGAGCAGTTGATCGGCCGAATAATCGAAGAACTCGTGGCCGGGGTCAAGGTAGCTGCCGGCGTAGAGGAGCCTGGCGCCGCCGTATCTTTCGGGGCCGATCAGGTTGGTGTGTTCGACCAGCACCGGGAAGGGGATCGCCGAATCGGCCACGTTGGTCCAGTAATAGCGCGAGAGCTTTTTGTCCAGCTGCAGCAACAGGACCAAGGCCCCGCGGTACTGGATCTGCGGGATCCGGATCCATTCGGCGTGCCCGGGCAGGAGCCGCCGCAGGATCGGCAGGCCGACCGTGGCCACGACCGCATCGGCCCGGATAAGTCGCCCGTCCGTCCGGACCCCCCGGACCCGGTCTCCGATGCGTTCGATTCGCTCGATCGGGGTACCCAGGCGGATGCGGGCCCCCTGGCGTTGGGCCGAGACCGCCAGGGCGCGGGTCAGCTCGAGGAAGCTGCCGTCGACGTAACCGAGCATTTCGCGCAGGGAACCGCGCGGCCGGGAGCGGGCCCTGACGTGGACCCGGCTCCAGAACCAGGCCATCGAGATGGACCGCCAGTGGGGGCCGAACTTGGCTTCGAGCAGCGGGCGCCAGACCGCGTCGAACGCCTCGCGGCCGGACAGGGCCGGTAGTACGTCGGCGGCCCGGGCGTCCTCGTACTTTGCGTAATCGGTCACCATCTGCAGGCGCAGGGCGGCCAGGCCCATTCGCAGGCGCGCGGGCGGACTTACCGGCGAGAAATTCAGCAGGTCCCAGGGCGTGTTGAAGGGGTACAGGCGGCCTCCGGCGAAATAGGCCATCGGCGCGGTCTTCCAGGTAAGTCGATCGGCCACGCCCAGGTCCCGCATCAGCCCCTGGATCTCCGGGCTGTCGAGAAATAAGTGGTGGTAGAACCGTTCCACCGGTTCGCCGTTGACCTCGACTACGCCCAGTTCCCCGCCGATCGCCGGGCCGGCTTCGAAGACTTCCACGTCGATTCCGGCACCGGCCAGCTCGTGGGCCAGGGTCAATCCGGTGATGCCGGCCCCGATGATAGCGACCCTGGGCCGGCCCTTCTGATTGGTCACGCGGTCATCTGCAGGTTGGGGTTTGCCGGTCGGCATAATCCGGGCATGGGCCAGCGCCGACCAGGGAAATTATCGAATCCGGAGCGCGCCCGCAGGGACTTCGCCGGCGCGATCGCCGACCTGCTCTCGGAGCGTGAACTGGCGCTGTTTGAGCGCATGGCCGGCCCGGAGCGCCTCGCCGCCCGAATCCGTTTCCATTTCCGCCGCGGCCCGGACGCCGGCGACGCCGACCGCCAACGGGCGCTGCTGCTGCGCGATGTCGGCAAGGGCCGGCCCGGCATCATCCAGCGGGCCCTGGCGGTCCTGCTGGCCGGATCGCCCGGGACCCTGGCCCGATGGGGAAACCGGGACGACAATTCCTACCTGGCCCAGGTGGCCCGCCTGGCGCGGTACCGCGAGGCCGGCGCCGAACTGCTCAGGCTGGCCGGATCCAGCGAGCGGGTCATCGAGATGGTGCGGACCCATAATTTCCGCTAGCGCGGGAAGGTGCCCGCCCCGGCCGGGGTCGGGCAGAAGACGCTGGAGCTAGCGCTTGGTGAATTGCGGCGCTTTGCGGGCCCTTTTCAGGCCGGGTTTCTTGCGCTCTTTGACGCGGGCGTCGCGGGTGAGCATGCCGGCTGACTTGAGCAGCGGGCGGAATTCGGGGTCAAACGCATTCAGGGCGCGGGCCAGACCCAGGCGGATGGCGCCGGCCTGGCCGGAATTGCCGCCTCCGGTAACCTTGATCGACGCGCGCAGCTGGCCGACGTCGCAGAGGCGCAACGGTTCGGTGGCCACGATGCGGTCCATCGGGACCGAGAAATACTCATCCAGGCGCTTGCCGTTGACCACCACGTTGCCCTTGCTGGCAAACAGGCGCACCCGGGCCGAGGCCTGCTTGCGGCGGCCGGTCCCGTAGTAGTACTTTTCGTCCGGGGCCAATGCTATTCCTCTTTGCTGGGGCTGCTCAACTGGGCAGCGTGCGGATGCTGGGGGCCGGCGTACACATGCAGACGCCGCAGCGACCGTCGGCCAATCTTATTGCGCGGGAGCATGCCCTTCACCGCCAGCCGCAGCACCCGGTCGGGGTGCTCGTCCAGCTGGGTCTGCAGGGTCTTCTCGCGCAATCCACCCGGGTACCCGGAGTGGCGGTAATACATCTTCTGTTCCCGCTTGCGGCCGGTGACGGCGATCCGTTCGGCATTTATCACCACCACGAAGTCGCCCATGTCCAGGTTCGGGGAGAAGTCGACCCGCCGCTTTCCGCTCAGAATCCCGGCGATCCGGCTGGCCAGCCGCCCCAGCGTCTGGTCGGACGCATCCAGCAGGTGCCATTGCTTGTCCTGCTGCTGGGCGCGATTGGCCACATGGGTGCGAAAGCTATCAGACATCTCAAGCCACCTCGTGGGCAATGCTGTCGGCCGGCGCCACCCGGCGGCCGTACTCGACCGACCGCAGCGTGAGCCCCTGGGCGGGCGCCGACGGGGGAATCAATTCGCTTGGATTGTCCACGTCCAGCAGGGACGCGAATTCGGCTTCCTGCCAGCGCGATGAGCCTACGTTGACCAGTCCGCCCACGATCCGGCGCACCATGCGGCGCGCGAACGCCGAGGCCCTGACGTCGACCAGCAACAGATCGCCACGGCGATGGCAGAAACAGTCGAAGAGGTGCCTGATCACCGGGCCGGGCTCGGACGCGAACCGGCGGAAGTCGTTGACCCCGCGCAAATGTTCGGCGGCCGCATTCATCAGGTCGCAGCGCAGCGGGGTCGGAACATGCCAGGAATATTCAGCGCGCAGCGGGGAACGGGACGACCGATTGAGGATCTCGTAGCGGTAGGTTCGCGCCGAGGCCTTGCGCCGCGGATCAAACCCGTTCTCGGCGGTGGTCAGCTCGCGCACCGCCAGATCGGCCGGCAGGAGTCCGTTCAGCGCCCTTGCCAGTTCGGCGTCGGTCAGCGGTCCGACGTAGTCGCAGGCCACGACCTGCCCCACGGCGTGGACGCCGGAGTCGGTACGGCCCGCGCCCCGGATCCGTCCGGGCCGCCCGTTAAGCACCGCCAGGGCGCGTTCGAGCTCTCCCTGCACGGTGCGCGCCTGCGCCTGCAGTTGGAATCCGGCAAACCCGGAGCCGTCGTACTCCACGGTCAGCCGCAGGCGCCTGGCCATAGGTCAGATCAACTCGATCTGGGCCAGGCTGGCGCCGTCGCCCTTGCGCAGCCCCAGGCGGTATATGCGCGTATAGCCGCCCTGCCGGTCGGAAAAGCGATCGGCCAGCTGGCCGAACAGCTTGTCGATGACTATCTCGTCCTGCAGCTGGGCGAACGCCTGCCGGCGCGCGTGCTGGTCGCCCTGCTTGGCCAGGGTAATCAGGTGATCGGTCATCGGTCGGATCGCCTGGGCCCGGGCGTGCGTGGTGGAGATTCGCTCGTGGATGAGCAGCGAGCGCACCAGGTTGCGCACCAGCGCCCGGCGGTGGCCGGTGCTGCGGCCGAATCGGCGTTTCTTCACTCGGTGTCGCATTTGGTTTCCGGCGGTCCTTGCGGCCTACTCTTCGGTTGGCGCGTTTAGCGAGTCCAGCGCGCTTTCGATCTCGGCGGCGGCCTTCTCGCCGATTCCGCTCAGCGATTCGAGCCGCTCGGCGCTGCGCAGTTCGATCAGGTCCTCAACAAACTGGACCTGGCCGGACCGCTTGATCGTGTTCATGATCCGGGTCGAGAGGACGTCTCCGAGCTCGGCCAGCGGCGTCTGGGTCACCACCACCGGCTCGACCTCCGGCGGAGGTTCGTCGCCCACCGACACAGTGGCGATCCGCTGCAGCTCCTCGATCAGGCGTCCGGCGGCGTCGGTGACCGCGTCGAGCGGTCCGATGGTGCCATCGGTCCAGACTTCCAGGGTCAGCCGGTTGTGGTCGGTCGCCCGGCCCACGCGAACGTCGTCGACCTGGTAGTTGACGGCCTTGATGGGCGAAAACAGCGAATCCATCAGGATTTCGCCGATTTCGCGCTCCTTGCTTTCGTGCTGAAGTTCGCTGCCGCGATAGCCGACGCCGCGCTCGATGCGCATATCCACCCGCAATTCGCCTTCTCCGACCAGGCTGGCCAGGTGGTGGTCGGGGTTTATGACCACGATTTCCGGCGGGACGCGGATGTCCTTGTCGGTCACGTCGGCCGGCCCCGAGATCTCAAGCGTGGCTCCGACTCCCGGCTCCATGCCGTAATCGGTCGAATAGAGCTCGTCGGCCACCAGCTTGAAGCGCACGTCCTTGAGGTTGAGGATGAACTGGATCAGGTCCTCGCGCATGAAGTCCAGGGTCGAGTACTCGTGCAAGCACCCTTCGACTTTCACCCGCGTGATGGCCACGCCGGGGAGCGATGACAACAGCACCCGACGCAGCGCGTTGCCGAGTGTGTGGCCGTAGCCGTGCGCCAGCGGGCTCGCTTCGAACCGACCGTAGTTGTCGGTCACTTCCACCGCGTGCACGTGTGGCGTCTGCGCGGTTTGAATTGCCAATTGGGCCTCCGTTAGCGAATTGGTTGGCTGTGATGGCGCCGCGGCCGGCAGAGTTTGGCCGTCAGCGCGAATAGTATTCGACGATCAACTGCTCTTGAATGGCCACATCCGAACTCTGCGGCCCGGGCAGACCGGTCACCCGCCCGCTCATTTCGCCGGGATTGACTTCGACCCAGCTCTGGATCGGGCGTTGGGCGTTGATTTCGAGTGCGGTCTGCACCACGCTCAGGTTGCGACTGTTCTCGCGTACCCCGACCAGGTCGCCGACCGCCAGTATTTGCGAAGGGCTCTTGGCGCGTCGGCCGTTGACTTCGACGTGACCGTGGCTGACCAGCTGCCGGGCCTGTTTGCGCGAGGTGGCAAAACCCATCCGGAAGAACACGTTGTCTAGTCGCATTTCGAGCATCTGCAGCACGATTTCGCCGGTCCGGCCGCTCTGGCGTTCGGCCGCTTCGAAATAGCGCCGGAACTGGCGTTCCATCACCCCGTAGGTGCGTCTCAGCTTCTGCTTTTCGCGCAGTTGCTGGGCGTAGTTGGAAAAACGCTGGCGCGGGGGGCGTCCCGTCCCGGGTTGCCCCGGCGGCAGGTTGCGGCGCTCGATCGCGCACTTGGGACCGAAGCAGCGTTCCCCTTTCAGGAACAGCTTCACCCCCTCGCGGCGGCAGAGTCGGCAGCTGGGTCCGGTGTATCGTGCCATTAGTTGCGGGGTCGCTTGCGTGGTCTGGGTCCGTTGTGCGGGATCGGAGTCACGTCCGAGATGCTCATGATCTGCAGCCCGGCCGCTTGCAGGGCGCGGATCGCCGCATCGCGCCCGCTGCCCGGCCCTTTTACGAACACGGCAATGCGGCGCATGCCGAGTTCAAGCGCCTGGCGGGCGGCTCCGTCGGAAGTGATCTGGGCCGCGTAGGGGGTGCCTTTGCGCGATCCCTTGAATCCACTGGTTCCGCCGGATGCCCAGGTGAGCACCGCACCGGTGTCGTCGGTGATGGTCACGATGGTGTTGTTGAAGGTCGCATGGATATGCGCCTGGCCTTCAGTGACCATGCGGGTGAGGCGGCGTCGGCGCCTGGGAGGCATTGGGGCTAAATCCGTTCTGGGTTAGCGCTTGATCGATTTCTTGCGGATGCCGATGGCGGTCTTGCGCATCCGACGGGTGCGGGCGTTGGTATGCGTCCGCTGGCCGCGCACCGGCAGGCCCAGGCGGTGCCGCAGCCCGCGGTAACTTCCGACTTCGCGCAATCGCGAAATGTTCAATCCGAGTTCGCGGCGCAGCTCCCCTTCGACCTTGTGTTCGCGCTCGATGATGTCGCGCACCCGGGCAAGCTCGGCGTCGGTGAGATCGCGAACCCGCGTGCCGGGCCTTATTCGCGCGCGTCGCACGATCGCCTGGCTGGTCGCGCGGCCGATGCCGAATATGTAGGTCAAGGCGATCCAGACCGGCTTGTCTACCGGTACGTCAACACCCGAAATCCGCGCCATGTTAACCCTGCTTTTGGATGCAGCGGCGGTTTTCGCAGATCACCATCACGACGCCGCGGCGCTTGATGATCTTGCACTTGTTGCAGCGCTTGCGGACGGAGGCGGAAACTTTCACTGTCGACCCCTTATCGCTGGTCCGGCAGGCGCCAGGTGATTCGGCCCCGGGTCAAGTCATATGGAGTCAACTCAACGCGGACCTTGTCGCCAATCCCGATTCGAATGTGATTCATGCGCAGCTTGCCGGAGAGGTGCGCCAGCACCAGGGCGCCGTTTTCCAGCTCGATCTTGAAATTGGTATCGGGCAGTGAATCGCGCACGGTCCCTTCAACTTCAATCACATCTTTTTTGGCCAAAAGCCCTAATTCCTAGCTGGTGGCTGGCAGCGCTGCTGCGGATTACTTGCTGGCACCCATTCCCGGTAGCGGGAGATATGGAACCCGACCCGACCGGTCGAGTCCTTCCGATTGATCTGGTTGGGTCCTGCGCCTTGCCGAGCGAAGGAATTATAGACGGTATAAGGAGGAAACATCACCGGCTGCGCACCGAACTGCCCACCCTGCCGGCCGGCGCCGCGAGGGGTTCGCGGCCTTGGCTGCGCGCCTTGATCAGGGCCGCGATGTCGGCGCTGATCGCATCGACCGGACGGTCTCCATCGATGTCGAAGATGATCCCCTGCTCCAGGTAATGGTCAAAGACCGGCCTGGTCGCGACGTCGTAGACGGCGATCCGGTGATCGATGATCTCCGGTCGGTCATCGGAACGCCCGCGATGGAGCGAGCGGTTGACCTTCACGTCGTTGTCTACCTTCAGGTGAATGACGGCGGCGATGCGTCCGCCGACCGCTGCGAGCCAATCGTCGAATAACTTGGCCTGCACCGAAGTGCGGGGGAATCCGTCTATGACTACTCCGGGCCCGTCCGCACACAACCTTTCGACCTCGGCCGTTATCAGCTGGGTGGTCAGTTCGTCGGGGACAAGGTCTCCGGCCGACAGTTTTTCCTTTATCAGGCGGGCAAGCCGGTCCGAGCGTGATTCAAGCGCCCGGAAGAGATCGCCGGATGAGAGGTGCACCAGGCCCATGCGCGACTGCAGGAGTTCGGCCTGGGTGCCCTTGCCGGCGCCCGGCCCGCCGAGCAGGACCAGCAGGAGTTTCTGATCGATAGCAGGGTCGCTCACAGGAAGGCCTCGTATTCCCGCATCATCAACTGCGATTCCAATTGGCGCATCGTGTCAAGGACGACTCCGACCGTAATCAGCAGGCCGGTGGAGCTGAGGGCGACGGTCGTCACCCCGGTGCCAAGTCCCACGAAGAACGGGACTATCGCGATCATCCCCAGGAAGAGGCCGCCGGCCAGGGTGATTCGATTCAGAACTCGGTTGAGGAACGCGGCGGTCGGGCGGCCGGGCCTGATGCCGGGGATGAATCCGCCGTTCTTTTGCAGGTTCTCGGGCAGATTCTGCTGATTGAAGATCACGATCGTATAGAAGAACGTAAAGGCCACGACCAGCAGAAAGGTCATGAACCAGTAGGGAAAGGCCTCCGGGCCGAACCAGCCGGCCAGGACACCGGAAAATTCGGCCAGCCAGAGGGCGTCGGACGTGGCCGCGTACTGGGCGATGGTCGCCGGCATGAGCATGATCGAGAACGCGAATATAAGCGGAATCATGCCGGCTGAATTGATCTTCATCGGGATGTGCGTGGATCTTCCGCCGTACATCCGGTTGCCGCGGACCCGCTTGGCGTAGCTGACCGGTATACGGCGCTGGCCCTCGTGGACGAAGACGATCGCCGCCACCATCAGCACCCCGATCACCGAGAAGGCGGCCAGGCCGGTGAACGCCTCGCCGCCGAGCAGCGACTGGCCCAGTGCCGGCGGTACGCCGGCCACGATTCCACCGAGGATGATTATCGAGACGCCGTTGCCGATCCCACGCTCGGTGATCAATTCCCCCAGCCAGTAGAGGAACATCGTTCCCCCGGCCAGGATCGTCAGCATTCCCAGGATTGTCAGAGGCGGCAGATCGCCAATCGGCGACGGGGCGGCCGCGCGCAGAATCTGGATCTGCGCATAACCCTGCATCATCGCCAGCGGCACGGTGAACAGCCGGGTGTAGAAGGCCAGCTTGCGGCGGCCGGCGTCACCGCCCTCGCGCGACAGTTCCTTCAACTGCGGAACGATCGGCACCAGGATGTTGAAGATGATCGACGCGGTGATGTAGGGATAAACGCCCAGGGCGACCACCGAAAAGTTCTCGAGCGCGCCGCCCGAGAGAAGGTTGAGGAACCCCAGCAACTGGTCGCCCTCGAAACGTTGCTGGAGCAGCTCCAGGTCGACGTTCGGCAGGGGGATGTGGGCCACGACCCGGAAGATTATGAGCATGCCCAGCGTGAAGAGGATCTTGTTGCGCAGATCCGGCAGCCTGAGCGCAGAAATCGTTGCCTGAATCATGGGTAAATCATCGAGTCGGGTTGCCCGGCGGCTTGGAATGCACTCCCGCGGCGCTACCCAGGATGGTTACTCGATCACTCGCGCCGAACCGCCGGCGGCCTCGATCTTGGCAATGGCGGCGGCCGAGAAGCGGGTGGCCGAAACGGTGAGTTTGCGATCCAAGGATCCGTTGCCCAGGATCTTGATCGGGCCGCGCTTGGCGATGCCGGCCGCGATCAATTCGCTGGGCCCGACCTCGGCGCCGTCCTCGAATCCGTTCAGCGCGGAGACGTTCACGGGCTCAAATTCGGTGCGATGGCGGGCGTTCGAGAAACCGGGCAGTTTTGGGAACCGCCGCAGGATGGGAGTCTGCCCGCCTTCGGCGTACCAGCGCCGATTAGTACCGGCCCGGGAATTGGCGCCCTTTTGACCCCGTCCGGCGGTCCGCCCGCGTCCGGATCCGATTCCGCGTCCGATTCGCTGGCGGGCGCGCTTCTTCGACCCGCTGACGGCCAGGGCGATGTCATTTGCCATTGTCGGAACCCTTTTCGACCGTCGCCACGTCGACAAGGTGGCTTACGCTGTGCGCCATTCCCCGAATCGCGGGGTTGTCGGGATGGCGGACGACCTGCCCGATCCGGCGCAGGCCAAGCGCCACAACCGTGTCCTTGTGCTGCTGCAGCGCCCCGATCGGGCTGCGCCGCAGCGTGATTTCAAGAAGCGCCATTTGCACCGCCGCGCCGACGGCGGCTGGGCCGCCTCAGCTTGGCGTTGGCCGGAACGCTCAGGTCGTTGAGCGCCGCCATCGTTGCCTTGGCAAGGTTCATCGAATTCGACGATCCGAACGCCTTGGTGAGTACGTTTGAGATTCCAGCTGCCTCTACGACCGCCCTGACGGCCCCGCCGGCGATAACACCGGTTCCGGGGCTGGAAGGGCGCAGAACGACCTTCGAGGCGCCGTAGCGGCCCTCGACATAGTGCGGAATGGTTCCGTCGTCGCACACCGGGACTGAGACCATGCCGGCACGGGCCTTTTCGTGCGCCTTGCGGATCGCCGAGGCGACCTCGCGGGCCTTGCCCAACCCCAGACCGACCCTGGTCTGCCCGTCGCCGACGACGACCACGGCGTTGAAACCGAAGGTGCGCCCGCCCTTGACGACCTTGGCCACGCGTTTGATGCGGACGACGCGCTCTTCGATGCGCTGTCCGCCGTCGACGTTGCTGCGTGCACTCAATTCAGATTGCTCTTTCTAAATCCGAAGTCCTGCCGCGCGCGCGCCATCGGTCAGCGCCGCGACCCGGCCGTGGTAACGATGCCCACCTCGATCGAGCACCGCCGATTCGAGGTCAGCGCCGGCGGCCCGTTTGGCCAGCAGTTCGCCGACTTTGCGGGCGGTTTCGGTCTTGCTGCCGGATTCGCCGAGGTCTTTTTCGAGGCTCGACGCCGAGGCCAGCGTCACACCGGCATCGTCGTCGATCAATTGTCCGTAGATGTGGCGATTGCTGCGGAATACCGCCAGCCGCGGGCGCTGGGCCGAGCCACGCAACTTCTTGCGAATGATCCGATGGCGGCGGCGGCGGTCGGCACCACGCGATCGCTTTTTCATCGACCCGCCCCGATCGCTGCCTTGCCCGGCTTGAGACGGACCACCTCGCCGGCGTAGCGGATTCCCTTGCCTTTGTATGCGTCGGGCTTCCGCAGCGCCCGCAGGCTCGCCGCGGTCCTTCCGACCAGCTCCTTGTCGATGCCGCGCACCGTCACCCGGTTCGCGCCCTCCAGCTGCAGCTCAATGCCCTCCGGGGTCTTGAAGATCACCGGGTGCGACATGCCGATCTGCATTTCGATGCCGTCGGCGTGGGCCTGGGCCCTGTATCCGGTTCCGACAATGTCGAGGGTGCGCGAATACCCCTGCGAAACCCCGACCACGTTGTTGGCGATGAGCGACCGCGAGAGTCCGTGCAGCGAGCGCTGCCGCGCCGAGTTACCGCGGCGCGCGACCTTGACGTGGCCGTCCTCGAACACGGCGCTGATGCCGGACTGTAGCTGCAGTTCCAGCTGTCCCAGGGGACCCTTGACCGCGATCCGCCCCGAGGTCGAACATTCGACTTCGACCCCGTCGGGGATCGGGATGGGCAGCATGCCTACACGCGACATCGTTCGACTACCAGACCGAGCAGATGTGCTCGCCGCCGAGTTTTCGGCGATAGGCCTGTCGGCCGGTCATGATGCCCTGCGAGGTGGAGAAGATCGCGATTCCGGTCCCGCCGCGGATCAGCGGGATGTCGCGGGCGCGGGTGTACTGGCGTCGGCCCGGCTTGGATATGCGCCTGGCGGCATTGATGATCGGCCGGCGGTCGGAATCGTATTTGAGCAGGATTCGCAGCTGTGCCTGCGGGCCTTCGACTTCGAGCTGTTCGAAACCGGCGATGTAACCCTCGCGCTCCAGAATCCCGAGAATGCTGGCCTTCTGCTTGGACGCTGGGACGTCGGCGTGAGGAAGTCCGGCCTGGCCCGCGTTGCGAATCCGCGCCAGCAGGTCCCCGATGGGGTCCGAGTGCGCGTAGCGAAGTACCTTTGAGCGCGCCATGGTGGTCACCAGCTCGACTTGACGATGCCGGGGATTTCCCCCCGGAGGGCAAGCTCGCGGAAACAAATCCGGCATAGGCCGAACTTGCGCATGTAGCCCCGCGGCCGTCCGCACAATCGGCAGCGGTGATGGTAGCGAACCTTGAATTTCGGAGTTCGCTTCCACTTTTCAATCAGGGCTTTCTTGGCCATTAATTCACGCTCCCTCGGCCTGGAACGGGCAACCCAGCGCCTCCAATAGGGCCAGGCCATGGGCGTCGTTGTGGGCAGTGGTCACAAAGGTCACCTGGAAACCGCGCACGCGGTCGATCTTTGTGTAATCGATTTCGGGAAAAATCAGTTGCTCGTCGAAGCCTGTAGAGTAGTTGCCGCGGCCATCAAACGATCGCCGCGAAAGCCCGCGAAAGTCTCGCACACGCGGTATTCCGATCGAGAACAGCCGATCGACGAAGTGGTACATGCGATCACCACGCAGGGTGACCATCACGCCGACTCGCATCCCCTGGCGCAGCGAGAAGTTGGAAATCGACCGCGTAGCCCGGGTAATGACGGGTTTCTGCCCGGCGATGATGCCCAGGTCGCGGGCCGCATTCTCCGGCGCGTTCTGGTCCGAAATCGCCTCGCCGACGCCGCTGTTGACCACCACCTTGACCAGTTTCGGCACCTCCATCACGTTGGCGATGCCGAGCTCGCGCGCCAGCTGCGGCCGGAATTCGTCCAGGTAGCGCCTTCTAAGTCGGGAGGTCACTGGTTGTCAACCACCTCGCCCGAGGACTTGGCGTAACGGACGCGCCGTCCGTCGGCCAACGTCTGCTTGCCGACGCGGGTCGGCCGCTGCGTCGCGGGGTCGATCAGCTTCACGTTGGAAATGTGCATCGGGGCCGCGAAATCGATGATGCCGGTCGGACGGCCGGGTCCGGAAAAACGAGCGTGGCGCTTGCGCAGGTTCACGCCCTCGACGACGACCTGCCGGGACTTTTTGAGCACCTGGGTCACCGAACCGCGTTTGCCGCGTTCGGGGCCAGCGATCACCACGACCTCATCGCCCTGTTTGATCCGCATCGAGGCCATCGGCTCAGAGAACCTCCGGCGCCAGTGAGATCACCCGGGCAAAGCGCGCGTCGCGCAATTCGCGGGCCACCGGGCCGAATATCCTGGTCCCGATGGGCGCCTGCTGCCCGTCTACCAGGACTGCCGCGTTGTCGTCGAACCGGATTCGCGAGCCATCGCGGCGTTTGTATTCCTTGGCTACCCTGACTATCACCGCGTGGGCGACCCGTCCCTTGGGGATCGGGCTGTTGGGCACGGCGGACTTGACCGAACCGACGACCACGTCGCCGACTGACGCGTAACGGCGACCGGTGCCGCCGAGGACCCTGATTACCAGTAGTTCGCGCGCGCCGGTGTTGTCGGCAATCTTGACCCGGGACTGCTGCTGGATCACTCAGGCTTCCCGTCTTCGATCTCGGCGGTGACCGCCGGAGCGGTGTCGACCACCTGGCGCAGCCGCCAGCGCTTGCGCGCCGACAGGGGCCGGCATTCCTCGATGACGACCAGATCCCCATTCTTGGAGGCGTTTTCGGCGTCGTGAATCATGTAGCGCTTGCGCCGCCGGACCTGTTTGCCGTAAAGCGGGTGGCGGACGACGCGGGTGTGTTCGACCACGCGCGATTTGTCCATTCGGTCGGAGACCACCACGCAGCGCAATCGTCGCTTGCCGGCCATGCTCAAGCGCCTTCCTGACCGGTGGTGGGGGCGTTCAGCTTGGCCGTAAGCACGGTTAGCATGCGGGCAATGTCCTTGCGGGCCTTGCGGACCTGGGAGTTGTCGTCGAGTTGGTGCGTGGCGGCGCTGACGCGCAGCTGGAAAAGGTCGCTGCGCCGGTCGGCAATCGCGGTCTCCAGCTCCAGCGGACTCATCGCCCGGAGCTGTTCCATATCAGCCAACTACGAACTCCTCGGTGCGGCTCAGGATGCGGGCGGCCACCGGCAGCTTGTTGGCCGCCAACTGGAGGGCTCGCACAGCCACGTCGCGCTCGACTCCGGAAATTTCAAAAAGAATTCTCCCGGGCTTGATCGGCGCCACCCAGCGATCGGTCGCTCCCTTGCCGCCGCCCATGCGCGTTTCGATGGGTTTTGAGGAGACCGGTTTGTCGGGAAATATGCATATCCAAACCCGGCCCTGGCGGCGCATGTGACCGGTCAGGACGCGCCTTGCGGCCTCGATCTGACGCGAGTCCATGAACCCGCGCTCGGTCGCCTGCAGACCCCAATCGCCGTGGCGGACCGAGTTTCCGCGGGTCGCCCGGCCGCGATTCTTGCCGCGCATTCTTTTCTGGTACTTCATGCGCTTGGGCATCAGCATTGGTCAGCGCTCCAGGCCGGCCGGCAGCACGTCGCCGATACCGGAACGGTTCTGGTCGGAGGCGCGGCGAGCTCGGTCACCGCGATGCACCCAGGCCTTGACCCCGATCGTCCCGTAGGTGGTTCGCGCCACCGCCAGCCCGTAATCGATGTCCGCGGTCAGGGTCTGCAGCGGCACGCGGCCTTCAATTTCATATTCGGTGCGGGCCATGTCACGGCCGCCCAGCCGTCCGGCGACCTGGATCTTGGCTCCTTCGGCCCAGGCCCGCATGCAGCGTTCGGCGGCCGACTTCATCGCCCGCCGAAACGAAACTCGGCGTTCAATCTGGTCGGCCACCGACCTGGCCACCAGGTAGGCGTCAAGGTCGGGCGAGGTTATTTCGGTAACGTCTACGTCGATGCGCTTGCCGATTGCCTTGGACAGCGCTTTCTGCAGGGCTTCGCGGTTGGATCCTCCCCGGCCAATCACCACGCCGGGTCGTGACGTGTGGATGTTGATTCGGACCATGTCCTGCACGCGCCGGATCAGGATGCGCGACACGCCGGCGCTGTAGGAACGGCGCCGGCCGCCCCGGTCCTCGCGCTGGCCGGGCGGGTTCTTAAGCCACGTCCGGACAAATTCGCGGATTCGCGCGTCTTCGATTACCAGATCGGCAAATCTGCGGTCGGCGTACCACTGGCTGTCCCAGCTGCGGTAGTTCCCCAGCCTGAATCCGATTGGATGAACTTTGCGTCCCATTTACGACTCGCGCTCGTCTACGATGACGGTTACGTGGCACATGCGGCGCCGGTAGAAACCGGCTCGACCGCGCGATTTGGCCCGCATCCGGCGAAGGCGCGGCCCGTCATCCACGAACGCCCGGGCCACGTACAGCGATTCGGGATTGAGTCCGTAGTTGTTCTCGGCGTTGGCGACGGCCGATTTGATCGTCTTGGCAATCATCGCCGCCGACCGGTTCGGAAGGTAAGCCAGCAGGGAAAACGCCTCGCCAATCCCCAGGCCCTTGAGCTGGTCGGTGACCAGCCGGGCCTTGCGCGGGGCGATGCGCAGGTATCGCGAGGAGGCTGCGACTTCCATCTGCGTCCGTTCTGCCCGGGTCCGCTCAGCGGCCGGTGCGGGCGCGGGAACCGGAGTGCCCGCGGAATACGCGCGTGGGCGCAAACTCGCCGAGCTTGTGACCCACCATGTTTTCGGTGATGTAAATCGGGACGTGGCGACGACCGTCGTGGACCGCGATCGTGTGCCCGACCATCTCGGGAAAGATCATCGAACGTCGGCTCCAGGTGCGCAGCACCTGCTTGACGCCGCGGCGATCGAGGGCTTTCACGCGGCGCAGCAACTTGCGGTCCGCGTACGGTCCCTTTTTCAGAGATCTAGGCATTTTGTTCCGGGAATTCTTCTAGTAAGCCGATTAACGACGCGTCCGGCGCCGGCGCAGGATCAACTTGTCGCTGCGACGTTTGCCGATTCTGGTTTTGCGCCCCAGCGCCGAGCGACCCCACGGTGTCTTTGGAGGCATGCCGGTGGGCGCCTTGCCTTCGCCGCCGCCGTGCGGATGGTCTTTGGGGTTCATCGCCGACCCGCGCACGCTCGGCCGTCGCCCCCGATGGCGGGAGCGTCCGGCTTTACCCAGCGACTGGTTCGAGTGATCCTCGTTGCCAGAGCGACCAATTGTCGCAAAACAAGCGCCGCTGACCATTCGCATTTCACCCGACGGCATGCGCAGCGTGGCCATGCCCCGGTCCTTGGCCAGGACCTGCAGGTAGGACCCGGCCGCGCGCGCCAGCTGGGCGCCCCGGCCCGGGGTCAGTTCGACGCAATGCACGACGGTGCCGTCCGGGATGTCCTGCAACGCCAGGGCGTTGCCCACGGTCAGCGCCGAGCCGGGTCCTGACTGAACGGTCGAGCCCGGGGCCAGTCCGGCCGGCGCGACGATGTAGCGTTTTTCGCCGTCGGTGTAGTGGAGCAACGCCAGGCGCGCGGATCGGTTCGGATCGTATTCGATCTGGGCGACCTTGGCCGGCACGCCCCATTTGTCGCGCTTCCAATCGACCTGGCGCAATTTGCGTTTGTGGCCACCGCCCTGGTGGCGCACCGTCACCCGGCCCTGGTTGTTGCGGCCGGCGCGCGATTTGCGCGGGCGAGTGAGTTTTTTCTCCGGGCGTCGGCGCGTGATGTCGGAAGAGTCGACCGAGACGTATTCGCGCCGCCCCGGGGAGGTCGGTCTGTACGTTTTCACCGGCATGCTGTTAAGTCCAAATTCCCGATCAGGCGCCGAACACGTCGATGCGGTCGTCGGGGCCCAGTGTCACGATCGCTTTTTTCCAGTCCGAGGTGCGACCGGTGTGGCGGCCAAAGCGCCGGCTGCGACCGCGCTGCGAAATCACGTTGACTTTGACAACCCTGACTTCGAACATGCGTTCGACGGCTTCGCGAATCTGGATCTTGTTGGCCGAGCGATCGACCTTGAAGACGTATTTGTTCTCTTCGGCCAGGTAGGTCGATTTTTCGGTCACTACGGGGGCTATCAGCACGCTGGCAGTATCCATGGTTCAGCCGCTCCGGCCAACCAGCGCCGCCACCGCGTCGGCGGAAACGATCAGCCTGTCCGATACCAGCACGTCATAAGTGGAAAGAGTGTCGGCGCGGGCAACATCCACGTCCGGGATGTTGGCCGATGACCGCAACAACGACGGCTGCGGTTCGCAGTCGACCAGGAGGACGCGGCCGACTCCGGTCAGTCCGGCCTCTTTGAGCCAGGCGGCCCGGGTCCGCGTCTTGCCGTCACCCAAGTCGATCGGATCGGCTCCATGGATACTGCCCGACCGTGCCTTGAGCGCCAGCGCCTGAACGAATGCGGATCGCCGCTCGCGGCGCGAAAGCTGGCGGGATTTTTTCAGCGGCTTGGGCGCGAACGCCAACCCACCACCGCGCCAGATCGGCGAACGTATTGAACCGTGGCGCGCGCGTCCGGTGCCTTTCTGGCGCCAGGGCTTGCGTCCGCCGCCGCGGACCTCGGAACGCAGCAGCGTTGACCGGTTGCCTTCGGCCGCGTTTATGTGGTGGTCGGCGACCGCGCGCTTGAGCAGGTACTGGTTGATCTCGCAATCGAACCAGGCCTGGGGTAATTCGATCCCGGCTTTTTGCTCCCGGCCATTTGCCCCGATGACCGGGATCCGGGTAGTTGCCGCGGGCTCTGCAGCCATTTGACTAGCCGACCTTCTCGATCGCCAGCAGCGAGCCGTTCGGGCCGGGAACCGCGCCCGAAAGCAGGAGGAGGTTGCGTTCGGGGTCAACCCGCACGACTTTGACCCGTGATAGGGTCGTGCGCTGCCCGCCGGAGCGGCCGGCCATCTTCTTGCCCTTAAAAACGCGACCCGGGTCGGTGCCGGCCCCGATGGAGCCGGGCGCCCTTTCGCGGTCGGACTGGCCGTGCGTGCGGCGACCGCCGCGGAAACCGTGCCTTTTCATCACGCCGGTGAATCCGCGCCCCTTGCTGGTGCCCACGACTTTCACGCGCTTTGCGGCAGAGAGGACCGCGACGGTGATCTCCTGGCCCCGCTCGACGTCGCCGAGTTCATCGGCCGACGCCCGGAATTCGCGCAGGTGTCTGAACGCGCCAAGTCCCTCGAGGTGCCCGAGTTCGGGGTTGCTCAGCTTGCGTTCGCGGGTTTTTCCGTACGCCAGCTGGGCGGCATCGTAGCCGTCCGACTGCCGCGACTTGATCTGCGAGACCACGCAGGGACCGGCGCTGCTCACGGTGACCGGCACGTAGCGGCCGTCGTCATCGTAGATGTGCGACATGCCCAGTTTGGTCCCGAGTAATGCGGCGATCATGGCCGAATCAGGATTTCATTTCGATGTCCACCCCGGCCGGCAGATCCAGGCTCAGGAGGGCGTCCATCGTTTCTTGGTTGGGGTCGGAAACAAAGATGACCCGGCGGTGGGTGCGCATCTCGAACTGCTCGCGCGAGTCCTTGTCGATGAACGGCGAGCGGATCACCGTCCACTTGTTCTTCTTGGTCGGTAGCGGGACCGCCGTCACGGTCGCTCCGCTGCGCCGTACGCTGTCCAGGATCCGTCGCACCGACTGATCGAGCACGCGGTGGTCGTAGGCGTTCAGCCGGATCCGGAAACGCTGGCGTCGCGGTCGGCTGCGGCGACGGGTACGGGTCCGGCGTCTTGTCCGGCTCGAACGCTCCGCCACCTTGACCTGCCTGCTTTCTTTCTGCGGCCGCGCTTAGCGCAGGATCTCGGTGACCGAACCGGCCCCGACCGTCACCCCGCCCTCGCGGATCGCGAAGCGGACTCCACGCTCCAGGGCGATCGGGGTGATCAGGTTGACTTCCATCTCAACGTTGTCGCCCGGTACGACCATCTCGGTGCCCTCGGGCAACTTGATCTCGCCGGTCACGTCGGTCGTGCGGATGTAGAACTGCGGCCGG